>JAUQYT010000348.1 GCA_030587605.1 Candidatus Njordarchaeum guaymasense | reverse complement strand
GGATATAGTTGTAGCCGCAAGAAGGGACGACAATTATAGCCTCTATCGAAAGACGCTTTCCCGGGTGAATAGCTGGATATTCAACCACTTGTTTAAATTCAACTTGACCACGCCAAATGAAGGGTTTAAAGCGATTAGAAAAAATGTGACGGAAAATCTTGATGTTAAGGCAAACGGCTTTGATTTTGACCTCGAGTTTCTTGTTAAAGCAAAGGTAGCTGGGTTGACCGTTACCGAGACTCCGGTAACTTTGCGGAAGCGAAGACATGGAAGATCTAAGGTAAATACTGTTAAGGTAGCGTTGATTTTCTTAGGAAAGATGATCGCTCTATGGTTGGACCAGAGAGAAAGACTATCGCGCTTACCGTAGATTTAGAAGAGTGGACTGTACCTCAAGAATTTGGTGGAGAACCATTATCTGAGAAACACTCCATTGGGATTTCTGAGCAAGGCACTTACCGATTGCTTGAAATCTTAGAGCAGGAGAGCATAAAGGTCACATTCTTTGTAACAGCTTTTTTCGCCTCAAGGAAGCCTGAGATTATGAAGAAGATAGTCGAGTTGGGACATGAAACAGCGAGTCATGGACTTAGACATTCTCCACTAAAAAATCAGACGTATGTGGAACAATTGGCCAGTCTAAGAGAAGCTGGAAAAATAATCGAGAAAAAAGCTGGAAGCACTCCGATTGGGTTCAGAGCGCCAACCCTCAGAATCGATGGTGCTACGATAAAGGCTCTTAAAAAGTTAAATTATTTTTATGACAGTTCAATTCTAGCAACCTACGTACCAGGCAGATACAATCAATTAAGAGCACCGTATATGCCTTTCATATGGGGAGAGACTGGGCAATTAGACATAGCAAAGCCTTTGCTTGAAATACCAATATCAGTAACTCCCATTCTTCGAGTCCCTATAGGATGGTGGTGGTTCCGTAAAAATTTCGGACAGCGCGCCTGCCAGCTTGGCTTTCACGCGCTTTGGAGAAGAAATCAACCAGTTGTATGCGTTGTGCATCCATGGGAGCTCGTTAAACTGCCAAGCGCACCCTCCATTCCTTTTCATATACGATTCAATTGTGGTGAGAGATCGATAGAGCAACTAGAGAGTTTAATTAATCATGTGAAGAAGGTTGACGGAAAATTTGTGACCATGAGTTGGATCGCTAACCAGTTTTATGATGGGGTATAATTTTAAAGGCCTCCCGCGGAACCGAACTCATAACGTGTCGTACTAGCAACATGAAATAAGCCCATTTTGAGCTCTTTTTTGCTAAAGAATGGCTATAATTCTTGCACTCACTTCTAGTAGCATGGCTTCAACCATAGTACCAACACCAGCCATGAAACTTCTTTAAAGGAATTGATTCGAAAAACTGAAGAGTGGATGAGTGGAGTTCAGAGTTTTTCGAATAGAGGAGACTAAATCAAATCTATCTGGATTTTTGTCCTTGCCGGCGTCGTAGCGCCCTCCTCGGAGGGGGAGCCGCCTTCCTCCTCACCACTACCACGCCGCCCAATATGACTAGAACGACTACGAGCACTATTGCTCCTAGGGTGATGTAAGCCGATGTATAATCCGTCTTCCAAATCGCCGTCACCGTCTTGGGGCCATCCATCTTGATTGTCGCGGTCGGCGTAGAAGCTGATAAGTCTCCACTCCAACGGTCGAAGACGGCTCTTGCGCCTAGAGTGCCCATCAAACCGCTCTCTGGAACAGGCGAGGTTACAGAAAAAGAGACCTCGCTTCCCGCGACAAAGAATATTGCCTTTGGCAGGTCTTTAGCCGAGTACGTCGTCTGATCTACGGTTACAGAGGCGACCCTCGGCTCAGCGTCCAACGTTAGCTTCTCAGTAAACCTAAAGGAGCCTATGCTCCTGTCAGCGTCGGTTCGATACCTGTCATAGTTCATCTCTGCTGCCAGATAGTCGAGTAGATAGAATTTATAACCATCCCTACGGAGGATCACCAGCTTTTCCTTGAAGGTTGTATCGTCTTGCTTGAACGTGCAAACAATCTCATAGCCCTCTATATCCGCAACTTTGACAGGGTGTTCAGAGAGCAAATTGAATTCTCGGAACCTTAGAGAGACTTTCTTGACGCTGGATATCACATCCGCCAAAGTGAATCCCACGTACGTAAACACGATAACCTTGACTACAGCAACCGATATGTTCGCAACTCGGGCTTCAAATTGGACGGTGACATTGGCAGCCTTCTCATTGATTGTCCACCCGCTAGGACATGTTATGACGAAGAGGTGGGGCTCGTTCCAGTATGGTTGCTGAGCCAGGACATTAATCGGCGCGGCAGTTACCGTCAAGCATCCCAAGACCAAAGCCAAAAGGAGCTTTGGCATACCAAGAGTCTTCATTCTGATGCTCATCTAGCTATGAGTTTTCTCTATATGCGATGCCTATAATAACTTTGGCACATAGGCGGTTAAACAAGTCACGTATTGCGCTGTTTCTTCAAGCTTTTTGGATGCCAGCGTTCCTGACCAGTCCCTCAGGGAAGACTTCCAGCACTTAAGTTAATTTAGGAGCAGCGTGTTCTGGAACGACTGAGGATAGCTCATGATATCTAGAGCTGATGCCATCTAAGATATTTGCCAATCATAATACAAATACGCTTTCCCAAGTTGGAGGTAGAACTAAATCAGAGATTTCCCATCGCTATTCACTAGGTTCTCGTAGGACTTTGTGCAATCGCTCTGGATTTTCTCAATGTCTGCATCGCTCAAATGTT
>JAUQYT010000184.1 GCA_030587605.1 Candidatus Njordarchaeum guaymasense | reverse complement strand
CAGGACAATCTATCTCACTGGTTCACGCACTTGGACTAATTTTAAAGACATGGGTTCCCCGCATCCTTCTTCTTTAGTTTGTTTGAGTGTCTGTGTTTTTTGTATTGCATTTCTGTTTGTATTACATTGTGCATTACAGAATACGTTTCTAGATAGACAGAAGAAGAAAAAGACTAAAAATTATTCCACAAACCAAAGCACACTCTCACCTTCCCCTTCCCTCACCAAAGATGTTTTCGGGGTTCAAGATGTTCTCTGGATCGAAGCAGCGTTTTATCTGCTGCATCTGCCTGATTTCATGCTCTCGATACATTATCTTCAAAAGAGTAGGCTTCAGTTTACCGATTCCATGTTCGGCAGACACCGTTCCTCCCATTTTGACAGCGGCCTTTGCCCATTCAAGGTGGAGTTTCCATCCCGCTTCGTACTCTTCGAAGTTTTTCGGGATGATGTTTACGTGGATGTTGTTGTCCCCAATATGCCCAAACATCAGGTAGTTAAATCCCCTTTTGTCGAGCCCCTTGTGGTAAAGAGACATCATCTCGTCCAGATGGCTATCTGGAACAGCCAGATCTGTTCCCAGCTTAGTAATTCTGGGTTCCTTGTTCTTCAGCTCAGCGATCTTTCCATTCACGAGTTCTGGAAGGGCATGTCTTATCTGCTTGAAATTGTACAGGTCGCTCCAACCGCTCCCCACCCAAGTCCAATCGTCCCTGCCTCCGCACTGGACCATCCTCTCCGACATCTCCATCACTGCCTTCTCAACCTCATCTTGGTCCCGACCATAATACTCAACATATACAGCCGTGTGCCATTCTTCAGATATATGGGGAAAATTTTTGCTGTTCTCCTGCATAAAGTCTAATGAATGGCAGTCAAGGAACTCGATACAAGCAGGGGTTTTACCGTAAGTCCTTATCGCTTTCACAAACCTTATGGCTGCTTCTTCAGACGGTAGAAAAACCATTATCCCCCACATAACAGCAGGCATAGGAATCAGCCGAACTTCCACCTCTGAGAATACCCCCAGCGTGCCTTCGGAACCAATGAAAAGATCTATCAGATCCATGTCGTCTTTCACATAGTATCCCGCAGAGTTCTTGACATTGGGCATCTTGTAAGTAGGCAACTGTCCTTCGATCAGCCTGCCAGCATCGGTCTTAACAGAGAAGGAGCGACCGAGCGCTTTATGTCCTCCGCGCCTCAAGTCGAGAGTAGAGCCGTCCGGTAGCACTATCCTCAGCCTCTCCACGTATTTCCTAACCGGACCGTAAAGGAAAGAACGTGCGCCTTTCGAGTCGCAAGCGGTCATTCCGCCTATTGAGATCGTGGGCTCTGAGGGGTCAGGAGGAAAGAAATAGGTGCCCGAACTCCTAAATTCATCTAGAGCTTTCAGCGAATCTTCTGACCAGCCTGCGGTATCGAACTCTTTCTTTAGCATAGCTGGCCATATCTGCTCTCGCATCAATACGCCGGGTTGAAGCCGAAGGAAAAACGCTCCTTGTTGCGAGTCACGGCGAAGCCCCAGTATCCGGTTCATACGGCTCAAGTTGATGACGTGTCCCCCATTGGGAACGGCTCCCCCTGTGATTCCTGTACGCATTCCCTGCAGCGTTACTGGCTTCTTCATCGAGCTCATCTGAGCAAGATGGTCTCTGAGCTCTTCCTCGGTTGTCGGAAACGAAATGGAATCTGCGAACCCTGTGAGACGCGATTCATCATATAGAGAGTCCGGGAAGTCTCCTGCAACATTTGTAGAGAAATCGATGGCCGCAGCCTCCGATTTTTCTTTCATGGACATATCCCCCATTATTCTATGTGTCTTATTATAAGGCCATTTTGCCATTTTCTTCTATATAATGCTGGCATGTTCCGTCCATCCCAACTGGGTAAGAATCGGCATATTCAATCAACAATCAAAGGGCATCTAGTAGTCCTCATGAGACTTTTCATATACAGGCGAAAAAGTTTTTAGAAATGAATGCAGAAAAATGTAGATCACTCTTAAGATAGTCATAGGCGAGAGTGGGCAAAATTAGAAGACTGCTTGCGACAGCAACAATTGCGATCATAATAGTGTCCCTGTTGACTCTGGGTTTTTTGTTGGAGCGCATGCGATTTGGAATCCCATCGCCGCCAGTGACTGTCTATCATACGTCACCAGGTTTGAACAATTCGAGCCGTGTGCCACGTTTCGAAGTTTTCGAATTGACTTTCATTCAGTCAGTTGATTATGGAGGACAAAACAACTTCTTCGATATCAATATTAGAGTCACCTTTACTGCTCCCATCTCTCGAAAACAGACTATTGTCGGCGGCTTCTATTACGATACGCTTGCAGATGGTAGTTCGCTCTGGAAGGTTAGGTTCGCGCCATCGGAGGTTGGCACTTGGACCTATAATTATACTTTCACTCATACTCCTACTAGAAGTCGAGCATCAGGCGGCGGCTCATTCGATGTAATCTCGAGTCTTAACAGGGGCTTCTTGAGGCCTAATCCGCTGAACCCTTACCGTTGGGAATTTGCTGATGGCCAGCCCTTTGTACCCATTGGGACCAATGACTGTATTTCTCTGAACGATTTGAAGATGATGGATGGCGGCGATCGAAACGGATCGTTTCTTGGCGGGCTTCGCACTGATGAATGCTTCAAGACTTTTTCTGAGGCGGGATTCAACATGTTTCGCTTCTCGCAAGCCAACTGCGGACCCAACCTAGCCAATTCTCAGCTTGACACATTCGATAAAGATGTCGCTATGTACTTTGATTGGCTCATGCAGCAACTGCGTGCCTACAATTTCCGAATCTTCTACGGTTTCTTTGGCTATCTACTTCCGGACAATCCGACAACACCACCCACGGGGGAAGTGCTTCGTTTCATCGACTACAGTATCAATCGTTGGGGTGCCTATGTCGATATTTGGGAGCTTCAGAATGAAAGAACAGCCTCTGACGCATGGATTAGGGCGGTGGCGCAACATTTACGAGCTAACGATCCATACGCGCATCCGATCACTACGAGCTGGCAGCGACCAGATATAGGAGAGATTGAAGTCAACGCACCGCACTGGTACGCGCATGAGAATGAGTTGCAGTCGGATCTCGTTACTGCAAACAAAGCTGACAGCTGGAAACAATTCGGCAAACCCGTTATAGTAGGCGAGCAGGGCAATAGCGGACCCCAAGGAGAGTTTAGCAATTGGCTTCCAGATTCGGCTTTGAGGATGCGCATCCGTTGTTGGACCGCCTTTTTTGAAGAGATCAGTTTTCTCTTCTGGGATACTAGTTGGGCCACTAATGGACATGGGGGAGGCGCAGCCAATATCTACCTCGGTCCTGAAGAGCGTCAGTACATTCAAGTTCTTCAATGGTTTTCCAATATGGTGATTCGACCAGACACCAAGACATCGAGTGTAGGAGTTTCCGACGGGTCCTTAATGCGTGCTTACAGTCTTTCCTCAAGTGATGGAGTAGCAGTGTATGCCCACCACTACGGGGATCATATTAGCAAGGTCATCGGAGAAGCAATCACCATCGATATCCCTATAGCCGGACAGGGATACTGGATAGATCCGTCCTCTGGACAGAATCTTGCCATCTTGTCTATCTCAAAGGGATTAAACACATTAACCGTTCCAGATTTTACCATTGATGTCGCTTTCTTCAGCACCGCTACGCCAAATCTCAACACTCCGCCTATAGCGATCGTCAAAATCGATAACCCTCAGGCTGATGGCGACTTGGACGACGACGGTTTAACCGATTATGGTCCATCTGGATTACCCTTCGGCATACCGCCGCTCACCCTAAATTTTGACGCAAAGGCTTCCTATGATCTGGATGGTGGAGCATTGAGTTATCTTTGGCATTTTGGCGACGGCTCAGCTGATGAAGCTGAACCGCTTCCAAAGGTCACACATACATATGCCGCTGGGACTTACTTGACGACCTTAACGGTGATTGACGATGAAGGATATACGGCTAGTCAGAGTTTTGTTGTCCGCGCAACAGGGGATCCGAACCCAAACATTAACAACGCCCCTTCACTCAATAGATTGCGCGATATCATCGTTCGCGAAGGTGAGATGGTTTTGTTGACCCCGTCTGCAAGTGATAGTGAGCTGGAACGATCAAACATTGGAAGCCGCTTGGTCAAAGATAATCTGACCTATAGTGTAAGCGGTTTACCCGCTGGCGCGTCGTTCGGCCAACGGGGTGCTGATTGGAGCAAGCAGTTCTGGTGGGTTCCAAGTTTCTCTCAGAGCGGCGTCTACACGGTAGAATTCAAAGTCCAAGATGACAAAGGAGTGTCCGCCGTCTCTCAGAAGGTCACCATCACAGTCCTCGATGCACCACAAATGTAGATAACCATCGCGAAAGACATGGTTAAGCGCAGTAACAGTTTCGTCTTCTATGTCGCGAGTATTTCTCGGTTTCCTCGCTTTACTCACCTAGCTAAAATGAATTCTA
>JAUQYT010000112.1 GCA_030587605.1 Candidatus Njordarchaeum guaymasense | reverse complement strand
CCCCATGCGTAGTATCGCCTCTGGTCAATCGTGTTCGACATGTTCCCCCACTGATTGTACAATGAGGTATTCAAGGCTGTGATTTGAGCGCCTGTGAGTTGCTGCCACCCTGAAGGGTCAATGATTTTCTTATACCACGTGAATGTTCTGTTGTGGACAGCCGAGTAACTACCGTTGGTTAGGAGACCAGCCGTGTCTACACTGACTTCGTCGCCAGTTATCCTGCGCGGCGTTCTTGCCAAAGATTCGTCTGGGTCTGAGACTATCGTGACGCGGTAGAAGTACGTGTGATCACTCGTGGTCACGTTGTAATCGGTTGTGATTCCTACTCCGTACACTGTATTGTTGAAAACGAAGAGCACATTCTCAAGGTTTACTCCCTGTTTTGCATGAGTTCCGCTGTCAACTGTTTGTTCAACCTCATTGTACCAGACGCCAGGAGCCAGCTTGGTCCATCCAGTTATTGGTGGAAGATGCTGGCTGTCCAAGGCTGATACTGGTGCAGGCGGCGTTATGGAGACTCCGATTAGCACTGAGCCCAAGAGCACTAGCGCGATGAGCGAGCTTCTTCTATTCATAATTCATTCATCTCCCCTAATGAACACTCCTTTCTCACTCCATTTGGTTTTAAATTCCATTGTTTGTGCGAGGTACTATAAGAAAGGTGGAAATAGATATCTCCTAAGGTGGAAATCAAAACGCACAAAAGTCTTGAGGTAAGAAGTGTTATCCCAAAGATATAGACCATCTATGGCTGTTGAGTTCTTATGCCGAAAGTCAGAATCAAGGACACAGAGATATATTACGAAACCTACGGCAAGAAAGAAGGAGACCCTCTTCTTCTGATACATGGCCTCGGCGGTGAACCAGCCAACTGGTTCTTCCAAATCCCCCCTTTCTCAAAGGAGTACAGGCTCGTAGTTCCAGCTGTACGAGGACACGGGCTATCAAGTAAACCGAAAGAAGGCTACTCCATCAGAATATTCGCTGATGACATCATCGCCCTGCTCGACAAACTGAACATCAAGGAGAAAGCATTTGTCTGCGGAGTCTCAATGGGCGGAATGATCGCCCTCCAGCTAACACTTGAGTACCCTGAAAGAGTGAAGGGTTTGATTCTTGTAAGCACTCACGCCTTTGTGAGCGATAAGACGAAGAACATTGCTGGAAAATGGTTTTCCACGTACGAGGATAAAGGGTTTGACACTTACTTTGACCTCATAGTGAAGTCCGTTTTCACACAAAGTTTCCTCAGATCAAATCGTGGGATAGTATCACAAATGAAGGAACTATACCGCAACCAAGACGTTGAAGCCGTCGGGAGAGCAGCATTCGGGCTGAACGATTTTGACGTCAAGAGACGTCTCAATGAAATCAAGGTTCCAACATTAGTTATTCACGGCGAAGAAGACAAGCTCATCCCGGTCGAACAAGGAGTATATCTTAAAGACCACATCAAGAACGCCAAATGGATCCCTCTACATGACGCCGCACATGCAGCATTGATTGAAAAGACAAACGAATTCAATAAAGCAGTACTTGAGTTTATAAGAACAGTCAGATAGGTACGCGAAGTTATGTATAGAGGCGATTAAGACGATAAAGGCTGTCTTTGAGACAGGAGACATGAGTGTGTGGTAGAATTGGGTTTGTCCAAAAGTGAGAAACTTCTTAATGTTGGTATTGTAGGAGCTGGAGACGCCGGAAATATGCATGCGATGGCTTGGCAATCCAATTCCAACGTGGCTAGGCTCGCAGCCGTATGCGAGAAAAACAAATACGTCGCCGAAACGTTTGCTAAAGCGTATGGCATTGAAACCTACTACACCAACCTAGCCGAATTCCTCAGTAACGAGGACATTGACGCAGTGAGTGTCTGCGTTCCCCACCACCTACATGGGGACACAGCGGTTCAAGTAGTCAAAGCAGGGAAACACCTCCTGCTGGAGAAACCGATTGCGAACACGCTCGGAGAGGCGGATAGAATAATCTCTGCAGCCAAGAAAGCGAAAGTGAAATTCATGGTCGCAGAGCAACACCTATTCCTCCCGGTCCATCGCCTGATAAAGCAATTGATCGAAGAAGGGAGACTAGGACGAATATTCTTAGCGACATCCTATGAGGGAGGCAGCGGAGTGGAGAGCATGTCGGATCCGGAGAGCTGGAAGTGCACATGGGAGAAGGGCGGCGGAGGCGCCCTAATGGACACAGGCGTACATCGACTCCACCTGTACAGGTGGCTCCTTGGCGACGTGGAACGAGTCTATTGTTGGATCGCCAAGCAAGTAGTCAAGGACGTCAAGGGGAAAGCGGAGGACAACGCCATCATGATGCTGCGCTTCAAAGACGGAGCTCTCGCTCAACTCACTATGAGCTTCACCGTGGCAAGCGACTCATGGAACGACAGACTTGAACTCTACGGAACCGAAGGAACAATCCTCGAGGATCACATGTGGCAAGAGCCTCTGCTAATGTTCTCTACGACCCCGGGTCCAGGACAATGCGAGTGGTACAAACCGAAGGTCGAACATGAGCCTTACCCAGGGACGTACAGGATCTCGTTCATGAATGAAGTCAAACACTTCGCTGATTGTATCATGAACGACAAGGAACCTGAATCAAGTGGAGAGGATGCACGGGCAGCAGTGGAGATGGCCTTACTGGGCTACTTATCCGCGAAAACCCACAAGGAGACAAAGCCAGGCGACGTAACGCCGTCTTACAGACCGAGGGAATAGAGGGCTCTAGGTCCTACTATTCTTGAAGAGAGTGGAGACTAGGACAAATATCTCAGCGCAGTGTAGGCGTAGATCTTCGTTGCCTTTATGACTTCCTCAAGATTGACACATTCTTCCGCTGAGTGGGCCTTATTCATTTCGCCGGGACCAAGAACTACGCTGGGCACTCCACCCGTCGAGAGAAGCGCCCCGTCTGTGCTTCCACTTAAACCTATGAACTCAGCTTTGCAATAAATCTCGTCAACAGCTTCCCTCAAACACCTTACGAACGGCGCGTCCGGGGGCGTATCCATTGCTGGTAACACGATGCCATCTATATTGACATCAGCATCAACTTTGCTATCGTCTTTCTTTGCACTTGCTATTACGCTCTCAAACTCCGCCTTTAGATCGTCGGGAGTTTCTCTCGGTAAGGTTCGTCTGTCAATCATCATCACGCACTGGTCAGGAACTATGTTAGGTTGGGTTCCCGCTCTAATCACACCGATGTTGAGAGTCGGCGGACCAAGGAGATGATGAGCCTTCGCATCATACAGCCTTGGGAACTCCTCGTTCATCTTGGACACTATTTTTGTAGCTTTCTGGATGGAGTTCACACCTTCATGAGGAGCGCTTCCATGAGCAGTTATGCCTCTGACTGTCACTCTGACGATCGCCATACCTTTAGAAGTCGGCGCGATCTTGAGTTCCGTGGGCTCGCCAACTATGGCGCAGTCAGCCTTGGGACCACGCTGAACGATTCTCCTAGTCCCCGGGCTCCCTGACTCCTCGCCTGAGACCCCCGCGAAAATCAGAGTCCCCTTCAACTTCACGCCCGATCTCTTCAATGCAACGAGTGCGCACGCCATTGCAGCTACCCCTCCCTTCATATCACAAGCTCCCCTGCCATAGAGAACCCCACCCTTAACCAGAGCTTCGAGCGGAGGCACAGACATGTTGCCCACGGGAACAGTATCTAGATGTCCATTAAACATAATCGAGGGCACTCCTTCGCCCGCGGTGCCCACCCTGGCAAAGATGTTTGCTCCCGCGCCAACCGCTTCTATCTGAGACTCAATCCCGTTCGTCCGAAAGTGAGAAGCTAGAATTTGAGCCACCTTTCGTTCACCATCCTTGACACCTATGTGGCTCGGAACTCTGACAATCTCTCGGAGTAGAGAGATCACTTCGTCTTCCTTAATCTCTGAACCAATACCCCTCCAATCTGACACCGCGACCACCACCTCTAATCCTCGTTGTACTTATTTATAGCCATCTTCGCCCATATTGAAGAAGGAGAAAAAGCGGGAGTACAGTTGCCAGAATCTTACTAGTTGGATCAAGGATGACATTGGACAGACGAACAGTCAAGCCCTTCCTTCCGTAGACTCTCTATCGGCTTCCAGTCTCTTAATTGTTGCCAGATTCTCCTTGTATCTACTGGTTCGCTTGAACTGTCTCCACTTGGCAAATCGACTTGCGAAAATCACTGTAGCGATCACATAGATTGCGAGGCACGCCAGCCTGAAAATCCACACCTCGAATGTCGCCGGACCAGTGTTGACTAGAAACCTGATGGCCTCCTCCGCGCCCAAAACGAAGAGGATGAAAGTGAAGTACAACCGTGTTCTTACTAACCCCCTCGCAAGCTTGGTGCCATCGGCATCCTTCATCTTGAGCTTCTCAGCACTCCGAGCATACTCTCCCGCGCGCTCCACTTCCCCGAAACTGACTAGGTAGCTGAAGCCGAAAGCAATCGAGTAGGCGGCTATGAACAACCCGACGGTGACGACCAGCGCAAACGCGTAAGTCAATATTAGGAGCCCGATGAGTCCTAGGAGCGCCAGAAGTAGCACTGCACCAAAATCTGACAGGAATATCGCACTCGGCTCGATGCCCTCCTTCAGAGATGAGCGCTTCTTACCCTTCTTTTCACTCTCACTTTTCGCCATGAAATCCCTCCCACTTCAAGTCAACAGATTCACTACGTTGCATCATCAATATTTGCTTTTCTCCATTAAGTTCTTGGGGAGTTTTCCGGTTCAGGGGTCGGGATTCTCCCGGATCCGAGCTTGGTGAGTGCCAATCCAAGAACCAGCCCAATCAAAACCGCCCAACGGGGTAAGAAGACCAAACCCGATACAGCACCTTGGGGGAAAAGTAAATAGAATGGCAGCAATCGGAACAAGCTTCCGAGGAATATGATCGGGCACGTAAGCATTGAAGAAATCAACGAGAAAATGAATAAAATGAGAGCCCCGAGTTATCACTGAGTCCCTTGACTTGCATCGATCATAATTGGTCTACAGTTGTTAGCGCCACTACCTGATAACAGTTTGCACTGATTAGAACAAGAGTGGGAGGGGACGAAGATGAGTGCACGGCTTCATCCAGTCTCCCCTCTCTTGGTTGTGCGTTATTTTGTGTCTCTTGCTTTGAACGCAGATTTTCTTACTGGTCCGGTGATGAGAACAAGCGCTATGAGCACTAGTAAGATGCCGCCGAGCATAGTCAACGACAAGCCTCCAAGATCCCATAGATAGCCGCCGAAGGAGTTTCCTATGACATAGTTGAAGTTCAGAATTCCTTGGAAGACTCCCATCTCAGTTCCCATCTCACCTGTCGGCGCCAAGTCAGCCATCACAGCCATGTACGTTGGCATCGACGTGCCCATGCCTAAGCCGATCAATCCAAAGAATATGACCAGTGCAATTATGTTCTGCATAAAGGGCAAATAGGGTGTTAGGAAGAGCAAGAACAGAGGTATTTCACTGGCGACGAGGCTCCCGATGAGCAGTCCTCTCTTGATTCTGAACTTGTCCATCACCACTGCAGCTATTCCAAATCCTACCAACGTGAAAAGCAGCATTACACCCAAAGGTATGGTGGACTCGACCATATTGAACCCGTACTGCGGGCTACTAAGTAGCGGGAGAATGATGAACTGTATTAGTAGACCCGGAGCAGTAGCGAATAGTGCCGATATTGATAGTAACATGAGCGATCTGTCTCGAATTACTTCTCTCCAAGTCCTCAGTTTCGCGACTTTCGCCGGTTTTGCGCTTTTGACGTTGCTGTCTTGGTCTGCACTGACTTTTTGGGAGATAAATAGAAGCGGGACGATTGCGATGAGCTGAACTGCGGCTACGAGAGTAAACGTTACGTACGGGCTAGTGTACTGGTACATTAACCCGATAACGCCTAACGCAGCGATGTTAGCTACCGTTAGAGCCGCATTGAGCGAAGACATGATTGTGCCTCGGTTTTTCTCCGAACTATTGTCTGCAACCCAAGCGAGTAGGGCAACCCAAGCTGTAGCTGCGAAAACCATCCTTATCGAACCAACAATGTACAGTACCACGAGGGGTTCGAAAGCGAGTGCAAACGTGTAGGCAAAGTAGCAGACCCCCAGACCGAGAAAGGACACGATGACGACAGTTTTTCTGCCTAGCCTATCGGCTATCCTGCCTGAGGGCAACATCACAACGGCGTTTATGAAGGCTGTAACAGCGAGCATAAGACCGATCAGAGTGTAGCTTGTTCCGAATATGTTGTAGACCATATTTGGATCTTTGAAGAGCCAGTCGAGCCCGTAGGTGAGAATGCCCCACATGATGCCGAGGGTTATTAGCACTGCAAGTTTGGCTTTGGCCATATTTCTGGTAACCTCCGTACTTTGTTAGGGTTTGCTCCTTTTTATTCCGTTAGACTTCATAAATGATTGCTATAGTGTTGTCAGAACATCCTCTTAATAATACTTGCCCTATCACGACTGCGCAGACAAGGGCTTCTTTTTTCCGACCTTGAGTGCGATTATCTCCTTTCCTAAGTACTCTGCAGCCGATATGACTTTCCTATGGCTTGCCTCGGCAACCTTGTAGACCTCTGCGACCCTTTTCCTGAAGAGCGGATCCCTCATCAGGTGGTGGTCGTAGATGATCAACTCAGCCTTGTCGCACTCACGAATAATGCGGCAAGCGTTCTCGGTCGTCCGATTGAAGTTCAACCTATTGACAACAAAGCCGAACAAGTATGTAGGCGGGCCATCCATGAAAAGTACAGTAGGATTCTCTTTAACTATCCAATCAGCGTAGTCCTCAAATACCGCTCCCTGAACGTCAGAAGTATGAATCAACTTCCGACCACCATACTCGACAACTGTCGAGGAAACCCATCCCAGTCGATCATACTCGACACCATGAAAAACTGGTTTGGAGAATCTGAGCACTGTGTTTCCCAACTCAACTCTCCTCCCGTCCATGAACTTGAATTCAGTTTCACCGAGCTTCACCTCGGGAATCCACTGTTCCGAACTCCACTGCTTGCACAGGTCCCTGAACCACCTCCTACCCTTCCTGATGATCTGGTTCCTTCGCCTCTGGTAGTCCCCATAGGCTCTCCCCATCGCCAAGGGCATCGATTCCTCAGGATCAGCAAAGTCACTATTAACTGGAGGCTCCAGCATGTCACTGAGTTTCGTCCCCTGCCCAAACTTCTTTACAAGCTGCCCGAAAAACTCTCTTGCTCGCGCCCACTGTGAGCGATTAATGAATTGGTTAGGATCCTTCACAAACACTTGCTTGCCCCTATAGAGACCAGCTGAGTCGATACTCTTGATACCAAGGTGACAGAAGTGATCATAATGATAGTGAGAAATCACAATAGCCTGCGCATTACGGGCAGCGCCACTAATCTTCCTCAAGGCTAGAAGCCTATAGAACGCCTTCTTAAGCTTGGACATCGGAAACCCAGGCTGCATCCCGGAAGCTCCAGGGTCAATAAGAATCGCCACGTCGGGGGTCCATACCAGTACAGAACTAGACTTTGCTCCAAGCGAATCATACCATAATATTTCAAACTTCAACCTGTCCCCTGCGCCAGCATTTGGGCGATGCTCCCGCACTACCATTAGTAACTTCTCCTAGCAATACAATTTGAAAGTTAGTAGATAAATGAATGCCTAGCACGTGCGTGTAGACCAGAACTCGCCCACATCCTGAAAGCATCTCGGTAGCAGGAAAGAGGATTGTTCAGACCTTGTGCGCGCCCGAAGAAAGTGAACGACCTGGTCTTTCACCTCTTAGTTGCAGGTTGGCCCTTCCCCCCACCCTGCGAACCCGACCCCTAACTCCTCCTTATACAGGTCAGGCGACGAAATTCGGTTGAACTTCAGAACAAGACAGATATAATGGCGAACTCTAATTTTCAGTATTGCGGCGCCAGAGAAAGCCAGATAAAGTGGATCGAGTGAGTTAATCGCATGGCAGATAGGTTCAAGCTCTCATACATTGGGGCAGGTTCCTTTCGGTTCAGCCTCGGCTTCTTTAGGAATATTATTAATGCAACTGAATTGCTACCGTTGGAAGTTGCGTTATGTGACATTGATAAATACTCCCTCTCTTTGATGACCAAAATCCTCAAGCGAATGGTGCCAACGGGTGCGCGTAGGAAACACTACAAGGAATCAGATATTCTTGTGACGTCGTCGACTGATCGGATGGTAGTCTTGGAGAATGCTGATTTCGTGTATGAGAGTATTTCAGTTGGTCTGCAAGCAGCCGAGTGGTTTGATATCTATTTGCCATTGAAGTTCGGGATTCCGCAAAACACAGGTGATACAGTGGGTCCAGGCGGGCTTTTCCGCGGCTTGCGAAGCAACCCAACATGCGCTGCAATCGCAAAAGACATGAAGAAACTCTGCCCAAAGGCTCCACTGCTGAATTACACGAACCCTGTTTCAAGCTGCACGCTAGCAGCTCGTGCGGTTGCTCCCGGCGTTCAAGTGATTGGTCTTTGTCACGAATTGTTCGGGGGAATGAAGGTTCTAAGACGATTCTACAATAAGAGAGCCCAAAAGCGTATCAAGCACTGGAGAGACATGCACGTCGAATATGCGGGAGTGAATCATTTCGGATGGCTCACAAGAATCGAATACCAGGGCGAAGATCTTTACCCAGTCCTGCAGAAAAACGCGCATCAACTGGTTCTCGACCGCTTTCGCGGTAGAGATGCTGCCAACGGCTTCAACTTCTTTTTGCTAGAGAAAACTGGTTACTTCCCATATCCTGGTGCGCGTCATGTCGCTGAATTTTTGCCATACTACTATAATGCTTTCAATCACGAGAAACGGGATCAGTGCCGGTATTGGAGTTTTCCTTCAATAAGGAGTGTTTGGAGGGTTCACGCGGAGCGGCGCCTTGTCTATTCTCTGTATCAGTTGTGGGCAAACGGGATAATTCCGGTGTTGGGTCCAAGGAAAGAGGGTGAATGGGCAATGGAGATGACGATAGACTGGCGAAAAAATCGATCAACTGAATACGTTGTCAATATTCCAAACAACGGTACGGTGCCAGAATTGCCAGACAACTGTGTTGTCGAGGTGCCAGGCTACTTCAAGGATGGTGAGTTGCGTCCTCTGAAAAAGATCCGGGTTCCGAAGAAAGTGGCGAACTATCTTCGCCCACACTGCGAACAACAATCTCTCACCGTCAAAGCTGCCTTGGGCAACGATCCTGACCTTGTCGTCAAGGCCATGCTCAACGAGCCTATGAATAGATGGGTTGAAGACGATGAAAAGATCGAGTATTTGACAAAACTGATGCTCTTCTACGAACAGAAGTGGTTGCCCAAAGAATGGAAAGAATGGATCCCCAAGAAAGAGGAACTAATCAATTCAAAATACTGGGTCTCCGCGACTGAACTGTCAACAAAAGGCAACGCCTTCCTACTAAAGAAGTTTCTACCAAGAAAGGACATGCGGTCAAAGGCATTCTTCTGGCGCGACTAAACAACAAGCTAGGTTCCGCCTTCATTTGTACCCCTACACTCGAGTTCCTTGCACCTGCGAGGCTATGCTTCAGCAATTGACCCTCTCGTAGCGTCTATGTCCAGCTAAGATAGTATCGACCTCACCACATGTTGCGAGGAAGACCACGCTCTTCAGAGGTGGGAGGAATCGCAACAAGACTCCATTTGGATGTTTAAATACTTCAGCATTTCGACGGTACCTCGGGGATGTACGTGAAGAAGTACCCACCCCTCAACCTCCTCAAACAACCAAAGACAAAGAAGAAGCTGCTACAGGAAACCTACAACACGTTCCTCGACATCGTCAGGGAAACTCTCAGCTCCGTTGACGGCGTCAAGAGCCGAGGCCAACTCCACCGCAAAACATACAAGGAATTCAGGGACAAACACAACGCAGCATCCCAACCTATAATCGAGGCCGCAAGCCACGCAAGATTCGTTCGCACCCTCTGCCCCCATCATGCCGAATTAGAAGTGTTATTTCCTGCTAGCCAGTTTGTGAGGTCTTCCCAATAACTCTAACACGCTTTGAATTTTGTCCAACATGCTGATCATTTCTAGGTTTGGCATTCCTTGGCATACCTTATATAACGTCAAACGCTTAGTGGAAATCACGTTTTCAATTTCTTCAGAAGTAAGATTTAGCAGTACTGCTTTCAGGGAATTATGCAATTCTTTGGGCGCTCAGAAAGAACAAGGCTTAAATACAAGCGGGGGGAGAAGATGACAAGGGAAGGGATAAGGGACGCAGGTAAGAGATTTCGTCCGGAGAACCAATGAGACTCTTCATAGCAGCGACCGAGATACCCTCGCGTAGCGGTCACAGTCATGCCCCAACGCGCAGACAAAGATGCAAACCTGAGACACTGAACTCATCTACTCCCACGCTGCGCGCACTCAGATGCCTGAAGACACCCTGCGATTTCAGAGAAAAGAAGGCAAACATATTGAGGATAAGAACAGCTGAAAAAAGTGAGAGAAAAACAAGACTAACGACATGGAAAACCTTCGGCATACTGCTACTTATACTGACAACAATGTCAGCACTACAAGCACCCGCGTTGACAACAACGCGAGTCAGCGAGAGCCAAACCGAAAATGCAGCACCACAAGCAACACCAGACCCCACCCCAACATTAGAATGGAAATACTTTACAACAGGACACATATCTACCTCGTCTCCCATAATAGCCGATATCGATGGAGACGGAAAGAATGAAGTAGTGTTCGGAGCAGACGACCAGAAAGTGCACTGTCTGAATGGCTCAGGTGTGGAGAAATGGAGCTACAAGACAGGGGGCGCAATCCAATCCAATCCGTCCGTTGGAGATGTCGACGGAGACAGCAAACTGGATATAGTCGTCCAATCACTTGATGGCCTCCTATACTGCTTGAATGGGACCGGTTTCCAGAAGTGGGTCTACCCCGCCTACGGATATTACAATTCCCCAGCCATCGTCGATATTGACGGAGACGGCAAACAAGAAGTAATTACAGTATCAAGCGAACGCAGAATCTACTGCCTGAACAGCGCTGGTTTCAAGAAGTGGAATAGCACCACATTGGGAGGCAATTCTTTCTACGTCACTCCTGCGGTTGATGACGTGGATGGGGATGGCAAGAAAGAAATAGTAATCGGGACAAGCGACTACAATATCTACTGTTTCAACAGTACTGGCTCAAAAGAGTGGAACTACACAACACGTAACCAAATAACAAGCTCCGCTGCAATATCTGAGGTTGATGGTGACGGCTACAAGGAAATACTGATAGGGTCAATTGATGGGAATATCTACTGTTTGACTGGCACCGGTTCCAAGAAGTGGAGCTATAACGTTACGGGCGGTATCTATTCTCCCGATATCTATTCTGCCCCTGCGATCGACGATGTTAATGGAGACGGCAAGCGAGAAATAATAGTAGGTGACTGGGGTGGCTCGGTATACTGCTTGAACGGGACTGGTAGTCGGAAGTGGCTGTCAAATTTAGGGGCTTCTATTGGCTTTAATTGTGCCAATATAGTCGACGTTGACCAAGACGGGAAGAAAGAAGTACTAGAGGGAGCGAGTGACTCTAAGATCTACTGCCTGAACGCGACGGGTTTCAAAAAGTGGAGCTATCAAACCGAAGGGGCTATTTTTTCGTCCCAAGCTGCCGCTGACCTAGATGGCGACGGACACCTAGAAGTAGTAGCAACATCATACGATGGAAAAATCTATTTCCTGACCGACACTGGCGGCTTCAAGTGGAGCTACGCGACATCAGGCGAGGTGTTCTCCTCCCCCGCCATCGCTGACATAGAAGGTGACGGCAAGAAAGAAGTAATAGTGGGAGCACAAGACTACAAGATCCACTGCATCAATTCGACCGGTGGCAAGAAGTGGAATTCCAACAAATGGAACAGCATCGAGGCCGCCGTCGCAGTAGCTGACGTTGATGGCAACGGCAAACTAGAAGCGATATCAACGGCGACTGATGGCTATGTCCGCTGCCTGAATTGCACTGGCTACGAGAAGTGGAGCTATCCCTTCTGGGGCTATTCGTCTGCTGCGGTCGCCGACCTCAATGGTACAGGCAAAATGGACATAATCCTAGTAAGAGCTAACACTGGTGAAGTCTACTGCCTAAATGGCACTGGCTCCAAGTTGTGGACATACCAAGAAGGAAGTTATTATACTTTTTCTTCCCCTGGTATCGCTGACATTGACGGCGATAGCAAGCTCGAGGTAATCACGTGCTTGGGAGATGGCAATATTACCTGCCTCAACAGTGCTGGTCACAAGATTTGGAGAACGCGCACGCCGCTAGGGACTATAGGATATTCTTCTCCTGCTATTGCTGACGTTGAGGGGGACGGCAAACTGGAGATCATAGTAGGATCAGAGAACGGCTACGTTTACTGCTTCAACAGGACAGGTGGACTGAAGTGGAGCTACGGGACAACAATGGGCGGTATCGAATCTTCTCCAACAGTAGCCGACGTCGACGGAGACGGCAAACAAGAAGTAATCATACCGTCAGAGGGCGGCAAAACGTACTGTCTGAACGCTACAGGTCACGAGAAGTGGAGCACTTACATGGGAGGAACCTATTATTGTTCTGCTGCTATTGCTGACGTTGACGGAGACGGCAAACTTGAAGTGATCATAGGATCGCGAGACAGTCGTGTCTACTGCCTGAGTTCCACTGGTTCGCAGGAATGGAACTACACGACTGGAAGAGAAATCTACTATTCATCCCCTGCTGTTGCTGATATCGATGGGGACGGTAGACTGGAGATAGTTATAGGCTCAGGTGATGGCTACATCTACTGCTTGAGTGTTGTTGACGCTCCCTTCAGGGCAGACGCCTATCCCTGGCCATCAATATGCTTCCGAGGCGACATCAGGCGCACAGGGCTCTATGTCGACACAGACGACGACGGGCTGACAGACAACTACGAAGTCACCGCTGGAACTGACCCAAGGAAAGTGGACACGGACACGGACGGAGCAACAGACTACCAAGAGTTCCTATTGTCAACAAACCCACTACTCGACCATGTGCCACCAGCACAGATAACCAACGTCGCAGCAAGCAACCCAACCAACAATGCGATAACTTTGACGTGGACAGCGCCGGGAGACAACGGGAACAGCGGCAACGCCACCGGATACTTGGTGAAGTACTCCACCACAGGACCCATAACTGCTTCAAACTGGGCATTCGCAACAAACTGCGCCCAAACATGGACACCAGCAAAGAATGGCACGACGGAAACGCGCATCGTCACGGGACTCAACCCCAACACAACCTACTGGTTCGCAATCAAAGCATACGATGAAGCCACACCACCAAACTATGGAGATATATCAAATAGCCCGAACGGAACAACAACTGCCCTAGGCGGTGGCGGTGAATCAGGAACGTTGATCATTCTAATTGCAGGTGGTATTGGCGTAGCAGTAGTCGTAATCCTAGTAGCAGTCATGTACGTGAGGAAGAAACGTTGACAACCCGAAATAAGAGATCTTCCCGAGGAAAATAGGGCGTATCTGGTTCCATCTCAAAACCTCTTTTCTTTTCCTTTTTCGTTTTTTCATATCCTAGTTGAAAGTCAAGAATAGGTCTGAGCTCTAGCGGCTCTTTGGAGAGGCGTCACGGCAAAACGATGACCCGCGAAGCGCGGCGATGTTCCTACCACTGGTGGTGCGTTCATTGAGAGACCAGTGGAAGGTCGCGCGAGGCAGGTCGATCTGGAGTCCCCCCGGTTTTGAAAGGCTGGAGAAAGGGTAGGATGCTGATGAAGATACTTGGATTGATGCAGATTTGGCTGAAACCTTTCGGGCCATTCGCAGGTATCTTCGCGCTACTGAGAAAGACAGCTTCGCCTTTGCAATGCAAAACAACCTGCGGCCTGCTCACGTTTTGTTCTATCGAGTTCCCCAATTGTAACGCTATTTCGCGAGGGCTTCGCTGAAGGGTGTGACCTGTCTTACATCGACTGTTAGAGGAACGAAGAACTTCCTCACCATGTCTGCATTGCTAGCGTCCACGACGAAAAACGCCTTGTGATCTTCTCCAGTAGCTTTCGGGCAGCTAATGTATGCATGAACTACTCTAACCCCGAATCTCCTCGCATTCTCAGCTGAAAAGATTCTCTTCAGCGTCTTCTTCCCAGGAATCGTTTCTCGCGGGCAATCTGAGGTTTGATGTGAATTGATTGCAACATGTAACATGGAATCTCCTCCTCTCTTCAGAAATAGCAGATTACTTACATAAAACTTTGGCTTGACCAGAAGAGCTTGACTTGTCAGTGCAACTTTTGAGATGTTAAAAGACTTATATCAGACTAACCTCAACTAGAGGATGGTCGTGATAAATGTGAAGAAGAAAACTCTGGAAGTGGACGGAGTCTACATCGCGAAGCTCTATGAAGGTCACTTTGAGAGCGACTTGATCCCGCAGGTCTATGACCGGATCTACAATTTTCTTCGCAATGCTCCGATACGAAGACAGATGAAACCCATCATTGGATCCAGTGAGATTTGGATCAAACCGAATCTAACCAACGCTAGACCTCCTGAGACAGGTTGTATAACTCACCCCGTAGCGGTCAAGGCTCTCCTTGATTATCTGGTCAACTTCCTAAAGGTCAAGAAACCGGTCAGGATTGTTGAGACAATCACCTATCACAAGGGGGCGGGCATGTCAGAGGTCCTTCCCAAGCTTCCCACGAAAGAGCGGGTAGCAATTGAGGAGAAAATCAAGCGAAAAGATCCAAGTCAGGACATGCACGACTTCGGTTTCAACTTACTAATGGAGCTGGGAGGAATCGACGAGCTGGTCAAGGAATACGGGGACAAGGGTTTCGACGTGGACATTCTCAATCTTAGCAAAGAGCCGGTAATGGCTCTCGAAGAAAGAGTGGAAATCACACGCAAGGTTGAGCAACTCCTAGGCGAAGAAATAATGCCTAGCGATAAGATCAAAGACAAGATTCTGGAAAATATCCCCAGAGTTCTGAAGGAGAAGAGCGTTGGACTCATCTCACTGACTCTTCCGAAGACACATGATGAACCTCAGGCTTGGATGACGGGCGCCATGAAAAACATCGCCCTTGGGCTATATCCGAAGTACAAAGCGTTCATGCACAAAGAACTCGCAAAAGCAATGATCTACTACTATGCATTCTGGAAGATAGCGCTTAGGGACAACATTTTCGGCATAGTATCAGGACCACTCGGACAGGATTGTGAAGGACCAATCTTTGGCAGAACTGTTGATTTCCCATACATTGCTGCTGGTTCCGATCTGCTAAAGTTGGACAGCGCGCTGGTTGTTCTCGTATCTGGTAAACCCAATCTCGTGAATGAACTGAACGTGTTCAGGTACGGGCAGAACAAGGTCGGTGAATTGGTCTCTGGTAGAGAGTTCCGAAAGATCCTTCCTTACGCGCTGAACTACGAGCCATACCCCTACCCTCCTGCTACATGTTCGAGATTACCCACGCACAAATCCTTAATTACAAGGTCCTAACTGACAAGTAGTCATAGTACCGCTCAATCAAGAGGATTTTGAAACATGAGCAAGAAAGGTGCTGAGACCCTAGCAAGAGAAGCGGTTGACGATAAAAGAACAGTATCCCAACTGTTAGAAGGAATTCTATCTAAGAAGGAAGCAACAAGGTATGATAGCTTCAAGGCTTTATTACTCCTAAGTGGAAAGCATCCGGAAGTACTGTACCCCGAATGGGACTTCTTCGCAAAGTTGATTGACAGCGATAACAATAGCATGAGGTACATTGCGCTTCACATCGTAGCAAACCTAGCGACAGTAGATGCTCAGAACAAGTTCGACAAGATATTTGGCAAGTATTTCAGTCTCCTAGATGATAAGAACTTGCCTACAGCCGCCCACCTTGCAGGCAACTCCGGTAAGATTGCCAAAGCAAAGCCACAACTGCAAACCAAGATAACGAACAAGCTACTAAGCATAGACAAGACTCACCATAGCCCAGAACATAAAGACCTCATAAAATCGTACGCAATTGAATCCTTCAGCGAATTCTTCGGAGAAGCGAAAGACAAGAGAGAGATAATGAAATTCGTAAAGAAGCAGCTACAGAGCAGAAGCCCCCGGACTAGAAAGACGGCAAAGGAATTCCTAAAGAGGTGGGAAAAGTAGATCGATAGATAGCAGTCATTTCACCATTTCAGAGATCCATAGTTCTTTTGAACTACTTTGTCCATCCCCTTCATTATGCTCAGCGAGTCATGTTTCCTCAGATACTTGTTCATTTCATCCATGGTTGCTGTTTCTCCTTTCTTCGCAGCATAATAGGCAAGGTACACGTCAGCAACAGCTTCCTTGGCCTGTTGAGGAGTAAATTCTGGTTCTTTGTCGTTGATGATGCAGTCTGCGAAGTAGGTGTCTTCGACTCTCGCAGCTATTGTGTAGTATCCCGGGAACGGGCTATGCTCGACCTGGGGGCTGTAATACTCACATGATTTCTCGGCTTCCGGTTGGTTGCTATAGATTTTCACGGGCAGCTCCCATGAGTGATCTTCGAAGATTGACCCTTTCGTCCCATGAAGCTCAGTGATATTTGTTAGTGGATGAACAGTAGTCGATGAAACCACAACATCCATCATGGCCCCATTCTTGTAACGCAGGAAGACCATTGCGCTGTCCTCGCCTTTGGTCGGCGGACTTGGGAGCGCCTTCCCAAGCCAACACTGCGCGGACACGACCTCACTATTCAGAAGCCAATTTAACAACGCCATCTTGTGCGGTCCCTGATCAAATAGGGCGCCACCACCACCCTTGTCGTACGTGAAATGCCAGATGTCTGAATCGAGGAACTCACTCGCATCGACGAAGGCACCCTCATACGTGCGACCCAAGAATACATCTCCAATTAAACCACGTTCCACTGCTTCCTTGATAACACGATGCGCTGGGAGGAAGCGGTGATTCTCAGCGATCATGAACTTTACTCCAGCTTTCTTGGTGGCTGCGATCATCTCATCACATTGTTCTAGCGTCATAGCCATTGGCTTTTCAATTAGTACATGTTTTCCAGCCTTTGCAACCGCCTTCGTGACCACTGCATGAAGATGATGAGGAACAAGGATAAGCGCGGCATCTATGTCGCTTTCAAGCAGCGCCTCCATGCTGTTGTAGGAGGGGATACGTTTTGACCTTGAGAAGTTGTCTAAGGTCTCTTTATTTACATCATAACAGCCAACGAACTTGACGTTAGAATTCTCAACTCCTTCGATTCCCGCAGAATGAAACTCTGCTGCGGCTCCACATCCGATTATCCCAAATCTTACGAATTCCAAGAAAACCACCCTCGAATTCATATTCCATTTCTTTGCTAAGTTCGTAATCGCCAGAAACATAGATTTTCTTGCTTCTCTGCTTATTATACGTTCTTGTTATTACGCAGTTAGTAAGGAAAAAAGGATCCTATGCCTTTATTGAATGAGTCGCCTTATCATAGTATTGCTGAAAGAAGGGTACCAGCAAACCACTCGAGATCGGTAAAACCTGTTACCCCGCGAACGTTGTGAGGGCAATGCTTGTCCAGATCATTCCTTGGCTTAACGTCGCAGCCTTGGTGGTCTTCGCGATACTCATCCTCTTTTTCTACGGAAAGAGTGTGTCAATTGCCGCTCTTGAGAAACGGATTGGTGCAGTCGCCTACCAGAAATGTGCTAGATATAGAATTATTGCAAGCGTCCTTATGACCTTAACGATTGTGAACTACATTGTCTATTTCTACTATCCTTTGACGATTCCATTCCCACGCTATTTTCCTTGGGATTGGTCGATCTCAGCTCTGACGGCGATTCTCATTTCAATTCCTTCCCTTTACTTGTGGCTGCGAGGAGTGAAAGACGCTGGAAAAGAAACGATTAGACCTGTGAAACGACACAGACTCTACGGGGGCATCTACAAGAAGATTCGGCATCCTCAGGCTGCCGGTGAGATTGGCTTCTACTGGATCATATCACTGCTGTTGAATTCGCCTTTCCTGGTCCTCTTCACATTCATATGGATTCCAGTTTTTTACGAGATGTGTAAGATCGAAGAAAGGAACTTGGTTTCACGGTTTGGAGAACTTTACATTAGATATTTGGAGAGAACGCCCTTTCTAGTTCCTCGAAGAAGAAAGCAGACAAACAGAGGAAAAAGATGAAGAGGAGGCTAGGCTGGCGCCATTGCTCTTCCGGCAGCAGTGCTATCGTTGTTCAGTGCAGGTGCTGTGCATGTAGATGAGTCACTTTTTCTTGTATTTGCGCGCGTATTTGATTCCCCAAGGTGCCCACGCTACACCCAATACAGCGGCGACAATCAATAGAGACACAAGGACGATTGCCATATTCTGGTAGATCGTGTAGCCTCCAGTGAAGAAGAGTAGCCACAAGAGTAGAAACACAAACCAACCGACAGCCATAACAATACTTAACACTACCCTCCATCTGTATCCAGGTTGTTCGGCTTCCATTCTCCAAGGTGTTCTTGAAACTCCCTGTATGGCACCCATGACCGCGGCAGAAACGAAGAAGACTATGACGTTCTCAAGGAGCGTGTAGGCAAAAGCGTAGTAGTAGAACCACGCGAAGAGGAATATAGCCCACGCAAAATTGACGACGGCGTTGAATGCAGTTCTCCGCTTGGTTTCCGGCTTCTCGCGCGCTGAGGGTCGCCACCCAAGAGGTTGCACAAGGCTCCAGAACCCAAGAACTATCGCGGCGATCGCTATGTTCTGATACAGAGTGTAGGCACCAGCGTAGAAGAAGAGCCAAACGAAAGCAAACACAAGAATCACTGCGCCAACAACAATGGTGAAGGCCATTCTTCTGACGAGCATCGGCTTTCCAATCTCCCACCACAATGGTTTCCATATGAGCCCTTCAATGGAACCCATTATCACCAACGTTACCGTGATGATCGCTATGTTCTGGTAGAGGTTGTAGCCGCCTGCATAGAAGAAGAGCCAGATCACTAGGAATATAAGCCAGCCGATAGCTATGACGATGCTTAGTGATACTCTCCATGCGAATCCTGGCACCTCGCTCAAGTCTGGTTCCTTTTTCGGCATAGATAACACCCTACTATTTATTACGGTTTCATGTGTTTAGACTTCTTGCTCCTATATAAACAAATCTTATATACGCCTATCTCGTACAGACCGAATCGTGATCGTTTATGATGAAATTAAGCTGTTGCACCTTAGCATATATCGTTAGTACCCCACTTGATGAAGCCATAAGAAGAATAGCTGAAACAGGTTTCAAAGGCGTAGACCTATACACGGGCCCACCGCACTTACTCCCATCCCACTACGCAACAGAGGAAAGAAGAGTAGTGAAGAAACTAATCGAGGAACTCGACCTCGAACTCACAGGTTTCGCAGTCGCTGGCGGAATCCTGAACCTCGGACTAAACTTCTCCCACCCAAAGAAAAAGGTCAGAGATGAGACGCTACAATACTACAAGGACAACGTCAACTTAGCAGCTGAGATCGGTTGCCCGCTCATCAATGTTCTAACAGGACACTGCCTCTACGGCACAAGCCGAGAGCAGGGCCGAAAATGGACCATGGACAGCTTCCAGGAGCTAGCCTCATTAGCGGAGCAGAAAGAAGTCATTTTAGGTCTACACCCTCAGTACATTGGGGACAGCCCGCTCATGCTTACAATCGACGATGCACTTGACATGGTCAAAGAGTTAGATTCGAAAGTTGTGAAAGTCATCTTCGATACAGCTCAGCAGAACATAACATACCCGAACTTCGCAGACGACATCAGAAAATTGGGAAAACACTTGTGCTATGTTCACGCCGCTGACAACGATGGAATACACTGGACCCACCTCGCACTCGGGAAAGGTACGGTTAACTGGGAGGGACTCGCAAGAACACTGAAGAAGATAGACTACGATGGAGTCATATGTGTTCAGACATGGTCCAGCTCACCCTTAGACGCCGACTCCATGATACGAGAGTCAAAAGAGTACATGGATAGAATACTTGAAAAGGTCGGGTAGTCCAAGAAACAAGCTTACCGCACTCTCGACACACTCGTTATGGAAAGACGTCTGCGAATCTATTATCTTTGTTTGTAGATGCTTAGACGGTATGGTCATTTGATAGTGATTGAAGCCAGCTCACGACTTTTTTCGGTGGATTCCTTCCTCTTCTTCTTCTTCGATGGCACGAGAATCGGAAGAAGAGAAGACGTCGTCTATAATCTTATATACCTGATATTGCCAGATTTAGGTTCAATTCGAGTTTTGAAGAATGAGGGGATCAGATGGTAGAGGGTAAAGTGATAATATCAGCTGCACTAACGGGAGCAGCGACGACAAAATTCCAGAATCCCAATGTCCCATATACCCCTGAGGAGTTTGCGGACACTGTGGCAAAGTGCCGTGAGGAAGGAGCCTCAATAGTCCACATCCATGCTCGACGACCCGATACCGGGGGACCCACAGCAGACCTGGAGACAATCGGAAAGATCTTGGATGCCGTCAAGCGAAAAACTCCAGACATAATAGTCAACCTAAGCACCGCAATCGCGCCTAGTGTGCCTGAGAAGGACCGCATCGCTCCCGTGCTCAAGTTCAAACCGGAAATCGCCTCTCTGAACACGAACAGCATGAACTTCGGTATAGGAGACTGGGCGAAAGGCAAGGTACTTATGGAAATCATCTTCGAGAACCCGTTCAAGATGATCAACAATTTCGCCAAGGCAATGAGGGAAACTGGAACAAAGCCGGAAATCGAGGTGTACGACTTCGGTGGAATGTACAATGTCCTGTTCCTACAGCGATCGGGTATTTTCGTTGAGCCGTTGCACTTCCAGTTCGTGTTCGGTGTGCTGGGTGGCATACCGTTCAGCCCTCACAACTTGGCCGAGCTACTCGAGCTCAAGCCGCCGTCAGCCACATGGTCTGTGTGTGGAGTAGCGAAGAACGAGTTCCAGGCAGCGACCGCCGCAGTCCTGCAAGGGGGGCACATCCGAGTTGGGTTAGAGGACAACATAAAGACCGCAAAGGGCGAGCTCGCCAAGGGCAGCCACGAACTGGTCACCTGGGCGAGACAACTCATAGAACTATGCGGGCTGGAGGTGGCAACGCCGGAAGAGGCTCGTCAGATCTTGAAGCTACGCCCGTAAACCTAACTTCCTTCCCCTTTTTTCGGGAAAAGTTAACGTTTTAAGATGGCCTCTAGAAGGCTACTCCTGTTTCATAGGGAGGCAGTATCTCGTAGGTGCCTCCTAGGTGTACCTTTCTTCTTTCCAAGGGTCGGCGGTGTTGCTGTAACCTCTCAGTTCCCAGTAACCCAATTCTTGTTTCTCGGTGAATACCAGCTTCCTGACCCACTTTGCGCTCTTGTAAGCATACTTCTTGGGTACGACGAGACGAAGCGGTCCGCCGTGTTCAGCCTTCAACTCCAACCCCTCAACTCTATACGCCAACAAGACATCCTCATCTAGCAGTTCTTCGATTGGGAGACTGGTAGTGTAATCTCCTTCCGCCACAACTGTACAGTACTTGGCATTACTCAAAGGTTTGGCTAGATCGTAGATGGTTTTGAACTTGACCCCTTCCCACTTGTTGTTGAGTCTGCTCCAACCCGTAACACAGTGAAAGTCGCTGACAATCATAGTTCTTGGAAGTTTTAGAAACTCCTCGTAAGTTAATCTTAGGGGGTTCGTTACGAGGCCTCGAACTTCAAAGTTCCATGTCTTAGGGTCAAACTTCGGCATGGGGCCAACGTGTAAAACCGGGAATTTCTCAGTAACTACTTGATTTGGAGGGATTCTTTCTCTCTTGGTCTTCACAATTGCTCACCGCCATGTTGTGGAAATTCCTCTTCCAGGAGTGTGATCAGTACGTGTGCAAGAGGAGACGTTCTTCTTGATCTCATCTTTCAAGAGATCCGTATAAAAAGGGTTGGTCGAACTAGCGGAACTATATAGGCTTACCTTCATGCTTCTCGAAGAGCTCTTTTTCTGCCTCATTTACCAAGATTGCAACTGCATGTCCTTCCTAGGCTTCTTTTGGCTGTTGTTCAGCGCGCTACGCTGGTTTCCGTTCCTCTCACTGCATTGATGCGTTTCATCTCTATTGTCCCGCCCTCGATAATTCCCTTCATGTCATTTCTGAGAATGCCTTTTACGACCTTGGCATTGAGAAGGATCTGCCCTGCCTCCGCCGCAGCGACATAGAGAATAAGTAATGTCGTCACAAGAGTCGATCTCGAGGTTTCGCGAAAAGCTTCACCACTTAATGCGCTTCATAATGGATTCCAATACGCTCTTGTTCTTCTTGGCTGTCTCAAAGGGCGTCGTGTTCTCCCAGACATCTACTTGGAGCCACCCTAGTTGTGGACATGTTTCTTTGAGCGTCTTCATGACTGCTTCGATGTTTATGTTGCCTTCGCCAAATGCAAGGTGCTTGCTTGTCATAAAGTAGGG
Organism: Candidatus Njordarchaeum guaymasense; assembly: GCA_030587605.1. Lineage (GTDB taxonomy): Archaea > Asgardarchaeota > Njordarchaeia > Njordarchaeales > Njordarchaeaceae > Njordarchaeum > Njordarchaeum guaymasense. The sequence continues at coordinate 993 of JAUQYT010000112.1, read as the reverse complement.
GGTGAATGTGCCATCGTTGTCTGCTATGTGGGTCCACGCGACCCTGCCCTTCAAGGCTTTGAGGAACTCCACTGGGTCTCCTCCTGACATTGTGTTCGCATGGGTTACGTCGTAGACAATCTCGAAGTTCTTCGACTTGATTGCGTCGAGCACTAGCAACACGTCTTCGATGGGTTTACGTATGAATCCCCCGTTCAAGATTAACTGAGGCTCAGGCTCTAGGGCAAGAACAACGTCATTCTCCTCAGCTGTGTCAACCACCGGAATCAAGGCGTCGATGAACAACCTAATCATTTCATCGTGAGCGTAGCTAATTGGAATAATGTCACCAGTGAACATGGGGGCCGAGACGGTCGCTACTCTTGCACCCAAGGCGTGGGCAAACTCCATCATCTCTTTCATGGTTTCAACAAAAATCTTTCTTACGCCTTCGTTCGGATTAATTGGTGAGTACGCGCCACTGACGTACGCTGTCAATATGCAGGGGATCTCGAGACCATAGCGATCATACTCTTCTTTGATGCTCTTCACCGAGTCCTTGGTGAATGACTCGAAGTAAGGGTGCAGTTCAACTCCATCGAATCCTTCCTGCTTTGCGAATCTAAGGACTACTTCTTTGTCGATCGGATCATGCCAGGGTTGACCAAATATGAATCCGCTCTGACCGAGACTTATCTTGCGCATGGCACTCCTCCGTTCCTTCTCTGCTAGTCCCGTACTCGTTCGATAACTCGCAGATCTTGGATGCCCGACTGAGGTTTACTCCCATTGTGTTTTTGTTTCCCTCGCGTTCTTTGTTGGTTATTCTTCTTATACATTGCTCTTCTGTAGCTGAGGCGGTCGAGCCGATAATTGTTATTAGGAAGTGCGTGAGACTCATACTGGGGGCTGTGTATGGCAGGCAGGAAGAAAACGCTCAATGTAGGCATATTAGGGCTTGGCTTGGCTGGGGACATCCACGGAATGGCTTGGCAAGGAAACGCAGATGTCGCG
>JAUQYT010000058.1 GCA_030587605.1 Candidatus Njordarchaeum guaymasense | reverse complement strand
TGAGTTTCTCGATTGTTTGCTCTGCCTCTTTAATGATTCGCTCTATGAGTTCCTTGACGGTGGGGATGTCTTTCACTCTGCCGGCGCACTGTCCGCATAGCATTATTCCCCTGTTGATGTCTCCGTCTTTCTCGGCTACTGGCCACCTTGGCAGTTCCCATGACCTTATCGCGTCTTCTGAAGTGCCTTTTGCGATGAGCGCCTTCTGCTCCATCACATACTCATTTACTAAGTGTCTGGCGGGGCCAAACATGCCTAGGATTACTTCTGTGTCGGTTTCCTTTGCTCCGGTGATCTTCTTCTTGTAGTTCTCGTGGAACTCGCATTCTTTTGTGTTGATGAACCTTGTTCCCATTTGTATGCCCTTTGCACCCATTGCGAGCGCCGATGCGAGGCCTCTTCCATCGCAGAATCCTCCTGCTGCGATTACTGGGATCTTAACTGCGTCAACCACCGCTGGAACTAGGACGTTGGTGTGGACTGGCGTTGGCGACACGTGACCGCCCGCTTCGTAGCCTGATGCGATGACGGCGTCGCAGCCCGCCTCCTGAGCCTTCACGGCATGGCGGACAGTTGGAACGACATGCATCACTTTCAAGCCTACGTCTTTGAACTTCTTCGTGAATAGGGTTGGGTCGCCAGCGGAGGTAATGACTGCCTTCAGTCTCTTCTTGACCTCCGGCTCGCTTTTGACTTGGTCGACAACCATGTCAGCCAGCTTGTAGGCGTCCAGCATTAGCTGTAACTTGGCAACTCTGATGTTTAGAGCAAAGTTGCCCCTGGTTGCTTTTTTCACAACGTGTATGTCCTGCTTCATCTTGCTGACGGAGTCCGTTACCGTGTCCTTTGCCTCCAGTATTCCCGCGTGGCTGACTGTCCCTAGTCCTCCAGCTTCAGAGACTGCTATCGCCAGCTTGGTGGTTACGAACGGTCCCATAGGAGCCTGCAAGATGGGGTACTTTATGCCAAAAAGGTCACAGATTTCCGTTCTAATCATAGTCGATTATCACTTCCATCCAAATCCTCTGAACTTGTTACATAATGATTCCTCACTTTCTATCCTAAAATAGTTACGTTTACGGCGAATAGTTTCAAAGCGAACTATGCTGTTAGAGAGTGTTGCCTTTGTTTATGATGTCAATATCTTTGTTTACGGTTTTTTGCAGGTTTGTCGGCGAATGAAGAGTGACATAAACTCTTAAGTCAATCAGATGGCAAGTGAGATGTAAGAAGATTCCAAGCTCAATTGCTAAACAACCCAACATCTTGGAAGAAAGGAGGGTTGAGAAGAGATATGTCTGAAGAAGAGATTCCGAAGATTGTAACCCCGATCCCGGGTCCAAATGCGAGGAAAATAGTTGAAGCTGACTCAAAGTACATAGTCAAATCTACCAAGACCGGTCCGGTCGTTGCTAAGCGTGCCTATGGGACAGTAGTGGAAGATGTTGACGGAAACAAGTTGCTCGATTTCACAGTAGGCATCTCCGTCTGCAACATAGGTTACTGCCACCCAAAGGTCACCGAGGCGATCAAGGCTCAAGCTGACAAACTAGTTCACTACGCTGGCCAAGACTGGTACTACGAGGAGCAAGTCGCCCTAGCAAAGAAGTTAACCGAGATAACCCCTGGAACGTTTCCAAAGCAAGTTTTTTTATCGAATTCTGGAACTGAGAGCAACGAGGCTGCGATCAAACTCGCAAAGTACCACCAGAAGCGCCCACAGTTCATCTCCTTCATAGGAGCCTTCCACGGCAGAAGCATAGGATCCGTGTCCTTGACGGCTTCCAAGCCTGTTCACAAGGAAGGATTCTACCCACTGATGCCAGGTGTATCACATGTCCCATACGCCTATTGCTACAGATGCGCTTACAAGATGACCTACCCGAGCTGCGGTCTCTGGTGTGTCAAGTACATCGAGGAAATCCTGTTCAACAGCTACCTGCCTCCAACCGAGGTTGCAGCGATCTTCGTTGAACCGATCCAAGGCGAAGGCGGATACGTCGTTCCACCAAACGACTATTTCAAGGAAATCAAAAAGATCTGCGACAAACACGGAATACTTCTCGTTGACGACGAAGTTCAAGCAGGGATGGGCAGAACAGGCAAGTGGTTCTGCACCGAGCACTACGGCGTAGCTCCCGATATGATAACGACATCCAAGGCGATAGCATCCGGAATACCGCTCGGCGCAACAGTAGTTAGAGCGGACTTGGTCGACTGGAAAGAAGGATCCCACAGCAACACCTTCGGAGGAAACACCCTAGCATGCGTTGCAGCACTTACAACAATTAAAGTCATAGAGAGCGAGAAACTTCTCGACAGGGCAGCGAAGATGGGCGAGAAAGCGATGCGCAGACTCGACGAGATGAAAGAGAAATACGAGATCGTCGGCGACGTGAGAGGAAAAGGCTTAATGATAGGCATAGAGTTTGTCAAAGAGAAGAAGACCAAGGAAAGGTACCCAGAAGCACACGACGAAATCCCACTAATTGCTATAAAGAAGGGACTAGTACTGCTCCCAGTGGGCAAGAATGGAATACGAATAATACCTCCACTCAACATAGAAGAAAAGGTACTTGACAAGGGACTCGAGATCTTCGAGGACTCCGTAAAGGAATTCGCCAAAAAGGTACCCAAGAAGAAATAGACGCTTCCACATCCTCTTTTGGGTATAAGGGAGGAAGCAATAGCAGGCTTCCTTTTTCCCTCTGTTTTCTTGTCAACATCATGTTTTTCTACTAGTAGCGCCGTCACTTGTGTAGCTGTTTGACGGTGGTGTGAAACCAACTGTGGCAGAGATCACAAAGAGGCTATATTGGCAAGATCCTTACAGAAAGGATTTTGACGCCAAAGTTGTAGCCATAGAAGGAAATGAAGTTGTACTCGACCAGACGTTTTTCTATCCACAAGGTGGAGGTCAGGTCAGCGACACAGGAACATTGGACTCAGTAAGAGTCATACAGGTCGTAGATAGGGACGAAAGCGGAATCACTCATATCTTGGAGAAACCTCCAGAGCGCAAAATTGGAGACACCGTTCATGGAGTGATAGACTGGGACAAGCGCTATAGAACGATGAGACTGCACTCAGCTTCTCACCTTCTATACTATGTGATGCAAGAAGTCTTCCAAGGAGTCAAACCCGCATCATCTGGACTCGTGGATGAAAAGAAAGATAGAACAGACTACTTGTTCGAGACATCAATAGATCAAGAGAAACTTAAGGAAGTTGAGCGGAGAGTAAACAGCATCATGAAAGAAGGACGTGAAATCAAGGCTTGGAACGATGCGAGCCAAGGTGGAAAAAGACTTTGGAAACTCGAACCCTTCCCGGTAATGATGTGCGGCGGAACACATGTAAGAAACACTAAGGAAATAGGTGAAGTAGCTATCTCACGCGGCAAGAAGCCAGGGCGGGGAAAGGAGCGAATAGAAATAGAGTTAGAGGGGTGAATGCAGAGAAAAAGTCAGTCGCACCTGAGCTTGGTTGTTTGCTACCATTTGTCAATATGTGTCTTTTGCTGGAGTAAGACTGTCTTCTGTTTCACGATGTGTTCTCCTGGGTATCCGATAGGGATCAGTGCTGCAACCTCGTAGTCTTCCGGGATGCCAAGTAGTTCTTTGATGGATCTTGTTCTGTGTGGGATGTAGGTCACGCCAAACAGACCTTCTGCTGCCATTGCTAGAAGGATATTCTCAATGCATACCCAGACGGAGGCGAAGCAATTCAAATCATAGAGTGTTTCGCACTCTCTAAGAGGCTTCTTCATTCTGAAACAGACTACTAACAGTTCAGGTGAGCTCATGAGCATCTTCTTCTGGACTGAGAGCGCTTTGAGGTACATTTCTCTCTGCAGT
>JAUQYT010000021.1 GCA_030587605.1 Candidatus Njordarchaeum guaymasense | reverse complement strand
CTGCGGCTCTATCACCAGGATCTCTTGGAACTTGTTCTTTGGCTATTTCATGTATGGGATTAGGCAGAGGAACTTCACGGTCTTCCTACCTGTGTTCTTAAGCTGATGACGTTCGTTTGGAGGGATGAATATGGCGTCACCAGGCTTGAATTTGCATTCTTGCTCTCCGTCTGTGGCTATGCCTTCTCCTTCTAGGATGTAGACCTCATGCTCGTGTGAGTGCTGGTGAAGCGGGCTGTTTCCTCCAGGTTCCATCTCGAAGAGGCGCATTGCGAAGTTGTACGCGCCCATCTCTTTCGTGATGAGCCATCTCACTTGGAGTTTTGAGGCTCCTTCCTCAGCAGGTTTGGCCTTAACGTCTAGATAGTGTATGAGTTTCATGTTGATTAGCCTCATTGCGTAGACGTTAATGTGAGTTCGGATGTTAAGCCTTGTGGGCTTGACTGAAATTGGGATATTACTGCGAAGAAATAGGCACTCACATAAGGTGACCAGTATAATGGTCACTCCCGTACGCTTAGATGACCTTTCTGAAGGTCGCTAAACAGTAGCTATATCTTCAGAAAGAAGGGTCATTGAGAAAGTCGGGTGATAACTAAAAGATTATCTTGGACCGAGACGGGAATGTTTGATTCGGTTGCGGGAGTACCCGAGCCAGGTCTAAGGGGTAGAAGCATGGAAGCTGCCTATGGTTCAGGACCCTATGGCGTAGGCCTTCGTGGGTTCAAATCCCACCTCCCGCACCACATGCTACACACACAAAATAATAGAAAAACAATGGTTCAAATCTTGATGCCCGCACCAAGAGACACACACGAAAAATTCTCTCCACACTGTTAGGGGAGGAATCCCCTAAAACCTCGCTTCCTCATTCTACTGTATTGCTCCGTATGCGTCACGGCAGACGTAACGACCTAGGACACTACCACAGATCACCGCGCCACGCGACGTCAGCGACGCGGCAAATCCGCATGGACTTCGAAGCGGAATGCATGACATGGACAGCCGCTTAGTAACTTCTCAATCTGTTAGCTCACCTTTAGCGTATGATTTTCAAAGCCTTTCCGATCGCTTATCGATTTAGCGTGTTGAAGATGGTTGAGTTGAGATCTTTCAGTTGGGATGACTTCTATTTCACGGGGGAGGGCTACAAGCTAAGCTTCGACCGCACACTGCGGGCCTAACTGTTACATGTCGGTACTGGTGCATCAGAGTCTACGGCAAGTTCGGGTGAGAGATAAGGATATTTCTCCAGAGTTCTTCTGTCAATTTCGGCTTCTTTTGGCAACGGATACCTACCATATTCATAAGCGCCATCGAATACAGCTACTATCTTTTCCGGAGGTATTTCAGCCCCAGCCGTATGTTGCAACGCAAGTATGTATCCACCGTCTTCACCATAGATGCGTATAGTCTCCTTTACAACCTGTTCAATGTCCTCAATAGTGCCAAAAGGCAACAGTTCTTGAACATCTATGCCCCCGAAGAAGCAAACAATATTTCCGTAGTCTCTCTTGAGTCTCCACGGCTCGTTATGCCAAGGCTTAGGCTGAACATTTTCTAGTATATCTATTCCGATCTCTCTGAAATCTTTAACAAATATCCAGTTGGATCCACAGGAATGAAGTTGAATCTTAGCTTTCGTGAATTTTTTCGAATGTTGTACCAGTTCTTTGTGATACCGCTTCCAGTGCTTCCGGTAAAAGTCTAGAGACATAGTAGGTCCTGTTTGCGTACCCATATCATCGCCAAGATAGAACACGTCTATATAGTCTCCAGTAGCTTGGAGGAATGTCTCGACGATCCCTTTTTGCACCTCCATCATTCTGTCCATAGTTGCTTTGAAGAATTCAGGTCTTAAAACAGGGTCTGTAAGAGCTCTCTCATAGCCGAAGAGAAAAAAATAGATAGCCAGTAAAGACTGTCCTAATTCAGGCACTCCTATGATCCAATACTCAGTTTCCTCAGAAAGCTTCTTAGCTTCTTTTTCCTTGCCCTGCCCAATAATCGGGTCATGAGGATCAGGCCAAGGATACTTCTCCATATCTTCTATCTTCGCAACACCCCTCATTGGCTCACGACCGGAAACATCGTAGCAGGGGCCAAGCGGATACCAACGAAATCCATACCTATCTATAAACGAACCATCCGGCATATACTTGCGCGGCGCTGTACCTGCATAAAGACAGCGTGTATCGCTATGCAATCTTTCGAGTACGCGTTCATCAATGTTGGTAACCTCATTCAACGCACCCATTTTAGGCTCTGGTTTGGGTGGATACAAGCCCAAATACTTCACGAGGGCTGTGTAACCATGATTTCTTCCGGCAGTAACGTGACACGGCGGAACAATCTCAACGATTCCCGAAGAAGGTGCTCCAAAGTGGATCGGAATCCTATCAGGCTCTTTGTGCTCAACCGCCGCCAGTACTCTCTCCCTAGGAGACATCTCTCTTACCATCCCTAAACACGTCCTATGGCCTTTTTGACGATTTTTACAGCCCTAAACGGGTCTTCCGCATACAGGTCCCCGCCAGCCTCTTTCGTGAACCTCTCGGTAACCGGTGCGCCTCCAAATATTACTCTTACGGTCTCTCTAATTCCTTCTTGTTCTAGAGCTCTCGGAATCTTACTTAGGCCCAGCATAGTTGTGGAAAGAAGTGCGGAAGCTCCAACGATTTTCGCGCCACATTCCTTGGCCGCGGTTGCAAATTTCTTAGCTGGGACATCCGTACCAAGATCTATCACGTTGAAACCACTGGCTCTAAACACCATAGCTACTAGGTCCTTCCCGACGCTGTGAACATCACCTTCAACGGTTCCGATCACCATTGTTCCCAAAGCCCTTGCTTTCATTCTTTCCTTATCCAAATGGGGTTCCAGTACTTCAGCAACACCATATGCGGCTTGAGCCGCAAGCACAAGATCTGTTAAGAATACTTCATGGTTCTCAAATTTCTCTCCTAGCTTCCTTATGCCCTCTGTCAAGCTCTTCAGAATGTCTTCAGGATGAATTTCTGCCTCAAGATCTCTTATGGATTTGATCGCCCTTTCCTTATCTCCCTTTTCTATCGCGTCCACTAATTGTTGAAGGGGCATAGCGTGTCCCTGAGCCGTTGGTATTGATATTTAGAACCAATATTCATAAATCATTTATGACCGTGTATCTCCTCAAGATAATCGTAATTCGAACTATGAATTTTCTTTGTGTGTGTGGAGCATATGGTGCGGGAGGTGGGATTT
>JAUQYT010000310.1 GCA_030587605.1 Candidatus Njordarchaeum guaymasense | reverse complement strand
AAAAACTGGCGAATGAAGCCGTAAAGATAGAGATAAACATAGACGGAAAAGCTATACCGATGAATAAGTTCGTGCGAAAGATAGTCGGGAATATCATTGTCGGGATGCTGAGTTCCCTCCGAGAGGTTGACGATTGGAAAGAGGCAACGCTAACGCTGAAGCGATCTTAGATTCTGGACGCCCCAACACTCATTACAGAAATTTGTCTAAGAAGCTGTTAGGCTTAGGTGAGGTTCAAGAAATGAGTAGCAAGATTCATTGCGCACACATCCTTGTCGCCAAGCACTCTGAAGCCCTGCAAGCTCTAGACAGAATCAAGAAGGGCGAGAGCTTCGCTGAGATTGCGAAGCAGGTTTCCCTATGTCCTTCCAGAAAAAGAGGCGGCGATCTTGGCTGGTTCAACCGTGGTCAAATGGTTAAGGAGTTTGAAAAAGCTGCATTTGCTCTGGAGAGGGGACAGCTGTCACATGAGCCAGTGAGGACACAGTTCGGCTATCATATTATCAAGAGACTAGAATGAAAACTATCACCACATAGAATGATTTACTTACTTTATGCGTCAGGAATCTGCCATTGAGAAACATCGCTTCATTCCGTTGCAAGAAGAACCAGAGGTAAAGGTTCTATTCTATGCGATTCTGTTGCAGGTGTGGAAGAGAACTCCTTGTCAACGCGAGTTTTTGCATGTATTGTGGTGCGAACGCTACTGCCATGTCACGGTCGGATCCGCCGCCGCTCGAAAGGTCTCATATCAAGAAGGTAGCTCTCGTCTCAGTGGCGGTCATAGCACTAATCCTAATCAGTATAGCGTTATCTCAAATGCCTCAACCACGATCAGTACAAAGAACAGAGGCACAGGAAACCCCTCCAATGATGCCGCCTCAACAACCTCCGTCACAAACGCCCGACCTAACCGGTAATGAAGAAGAACGGATCAGAGATATGATCAAGGCCTACTACGAGGCTTTCAATCGGCACTCCGAAAGCGATCAAATGGCATTCTTCACCAATAACGTTACAGTATTTATCAACCACGGCAGAGACTACTCCTATAATGGACCCAAAGAAAAGATGAAGTCATACCTCACATTGGCTTTTCAGCTAGACCCTGAAGTTGCTTTAACTGACTTACACATTACTAGACTAAACCTCAGGGGAAACGAAGCCGCTGTGGAATGCGAGTATGTAGTTTCTTCCAAAGCATACAAATTCTCCAAACCAGTAACAGAGTATATAGAATTAGTCAAAACTAATGACGTATGGAAGATTGCCAAGACAGACATCGTATTCTAGTTACAATACTCTCCAGAGCGATCAAATATTGGCAAGTCAAAACACTTGCGGCGCACCACGTACTTCAGACCTTCATTCTGCTCAGTTTCAAAATTTTGAACTAGTTGGCTTGTATCAATAGAGTCGCCTCTGACGCATTTCGGTTACACACCCTAACCTCGACTCAGCGCTTCCTTAAGCTCTAAAATGCAGCATCTCAAGACATGGTACGATTGACATGGGCAGCAATATTCCGTTCAGGTGCGGGCTTCATGTTTCAATAGTGGGAACAATAGATCAAGCAGTTGACCGGGCGAGAGGGAAAGATTGCGACACATTCCAAATATTCACGCGGAACCCGCGGAGCTGGAAGTTCAAGGTGCTCGATCATGAGGAGATAACACAGTTCAAAAACAAGTTGAGCAATTCTAGAATGATGCCAGTTGCGGCGCATATGCCCTATCTGGCAAACCTTGCGTGCCCCAAGCAGTCAGTCTACGAGAAATCCGTTAGGGCACTAATAGAGGAGCTGAATAGATGTGACATGCTTGGGATACCCTACATTGTAACTCATCTAGGAAGCCATCTGGGAAAGGGCAGAGAGACAGGCCTTGAGAGACTCATCAATGCCATGGCCGAAGCATTCAATTCCTCCAAGGGTAAATCAACGATCTTGCTTGAGAATACGGCAGGCACTACTAACAGTATGGGATCAACCTTTGAGGATATACAAGAAATCATAGATCGAATAGCTGAGAAGTCACGAGTAGCCATTTGCTTTGATACATGTCATGCATTCACAGCTGGCTATGATCTCAGAGACGTACTAGCAGTAGAGAAGACTCTTGACAAACTTAGGAAAGTAGTTGAGCTAGACTTGATCAGAATAGTTCATGCAAATGACTCCAAGAGTGAACTAGCTTCACGAATAGACAGGCACGAACACATTGGCATGGGCCACATCGGTTACAATGGATTCAAAGCAATACTCCACAATGATGCCTTTAGGAGGCTACCTTTCATCTTGGAGACACCAATCGATAGACGCGGGAGTGATACACAGAACCTAAAGACGATTCGCAGACTCGCCGCCTAGCGGTTTCAGATTAGCAACTAGACCCAACATTGGTGAAATTCTGGCAAAAGAAAAACTCTCAAGGCGCAACAATCTCAAGTATTTTGCAGAAGGAGCTGTAGCGGCCACCGCGGGAAAGCATTACTCCAACCGATTTAGAGCCGTTGTCAAGGCAGTCTAGAACTGCAACTCTCCGTTAATGAACTTCTTAGTTGTTTGATCTCTTGGGTGCGCAAAGAAATCCGCTGGATTTGCAACCTCCAATATCTTGCCCGTGTGAATGTGAACTATCTTATCTGACAGCCTCTTCGCCTGATACAGATTATGTGTAGCCAGTATGGTCGTGCAGACCTCTCTTACCCTCATCTTCCTAATCGCGTTCTCAACTATGATGGCGTTTGCAGGATCTAAGTTGGCCGTCGGTTCGTCCAGAAGTAAGATCTTAGGCTCAAGGACGAAGGCTCTTGCCAAAGCTACCCTCTGTTGTTCACCGCCAGAGAGCTTCTTCGCTTTTCTCTTTCGGAAATTTTCCATTCTTACAGAGGCTAACGCCTGCGATACTCTTCTTTCAACGTCGTCTTTTCTTGTGCCCCGAACTATGAGTCCAAATTGTATATTGTCGTATACGCTTGTGCTGAACATCACGGTCTTCTGGAAGACCAGTGTGGAAATCTTGCGCAGTTCTTCCATTCCCATCCTCCTGTCATCAAGGATAATGCTGCCCGCATCTGGTTTGTCTAGGCCGGCTAAGATCCTCAAGAGGGTACTCTTTCCGGAGCCATTAATCCCCAGGAGTGTTACTATCTTACCAGCCTCTATGTCGAGTGTGATGGAATCGAGTGCTGTTATGTTACCGTAGCTTTTGTCAACGCTTTCCACCCTAAGATGGCCAGCCAAGTCTTATCCTCTTCTTAGAACATTGATCAAGATGCTTAGCGAGAATACTATGGCCATAAGAATTATGGCCAGCGCTAT
>JAUQYT010000274.1 GCA_030587605.1 Candidatus Njordarchaeum guaymasense | reverse complement strand
TTCCGCTGCAGCCCTAGTGAGGTTATATTCGTAGAAGGGAATAGTTTGATCATATCCCTCGTTCAGTGGACAGAATACAGATGTTCTTGCCGGTAACCCATACCCGCCCAGCAGGCTCGTTATGATTGCCTGTCTGGGAATTGCATAGGCAATAGCCTTCCTAACATGTTTCGCTGCCTCCGCTGCACTCGAAGAATTGGTTCTCCCTATGGGGGTATCTGTTCCCACACCCAAGATAGGGTGCCGCATGTTGAACCCCACTTCCTGTACACTTAAGGAAGTAAAGTTGGCAATCTTGCCTACGGGTATGAGTCTCCTGAAGTATGATCCGGTTAGCTCAAAGTGGTACTGGGAATCCAGGACAGTTACATTGCCACCTTGGAATTGTCGCGCAGCTTCTAAGACAGTACTGACCGTCTTCACATAGTAATCTTGGACTTGGAATAGACCGCTCGCTTCCAGTCTCGTTCTGTTAAAGTAGTTGTTGTATCTCTCAAGATGATAGGTCTGGGTTGTCTTGTTGTAACCAGCGTACCTGTATGGTCCTGCGCCCACCGGGCCAGTTAGCTCGACCCGAGTCCCGTTTGGAAGCCAGTAATATGTTGGCGTGTCCGAAGGCACACCGGTATTGAAGGGCAACGTGCTCCACTTGTCATAGGTGAAGTTCCCAAGGATGTGTTTTGGTAGTATCGGCACACTTAGCAAATCCATGATGTAAGCATAAGGTTTCGCCAGTCGAATTTCAACCGTTAGATTGTTTGCCCCAACGCTAACCGAATTATTTGAACCGAATACATCTGCAAAGAGAGGGTATAACGGCGAACCAAGTGCAGGAGTCAAGTACGCTCTCAGCGTGAAATTGACATCCACTCCGGTCAGATGTACGCCATCGTGGAAAAACACATCATTTCTAATATCTATTGTCCAGTTCTTGTAGTCTGAACTCGTCGTCCAATTCCTAGCTATACAAGGAACATAGCTTCTCGAACTCTGCATGTCGCTTAACTGAAATAGACCGTAACCGGCAGGTCCATAAATAGGGTTCATGACAGAAGAATCGAAGTATGAAGCGCTAAGAAGAGGAATCAGATTAGAAGAATTACCAGGTTGAGCGAGAACAACAGCATTATTAAGCATAGACAAGTTGCCTGACCATCTTTCAATTGCAGGCCAAACCGGATATGTCAAAACCTCGAAAGGCCCCACGTCGAGGCTGGCGTTGAGAACTACGCTTCCATTGGCATAGAAAACGGCTACCGATGGCAACCAATCCATCGCATAGAGCTGCCAACTTTTCTCGAATCCAGGTCGCTTCGTGGCATTAGTCTCGCTCCTTATCGAAGAGCACAACGCATCGTTATTCGTGTCATTCCACAGATAGTAGTTCACGCCCTTCGGGGCAAATTGACTACTATGGTAGAGCAGATAGGGATCAGGCGAAACTGGCAACTGGTAGCCCAGAATGATAGCGTCAAATCCACCTTCATCATAGGTTCTTCCAAGAACGGATGAGTCAGGTGCGAGGACCCTCCTAGAAATATCACTCATGTTTAGGTAGACTTTCTTGCAGTCTATGCCGAGTTGCCTGAGATTCATGCAGAGAAGCTCTGACCAAGCTACCTTGACGGGATCCCCTTGGGGAATAATCAATGTCATTCCAAAGATTGGAGAAGGAACAGCGCTGGCAGTGCTTAGAGGAGAAACTGCAATGCCGAAGAACGTTGCTGCTGAGTTAACTGATAGCAACAGCATCAACATGCAGACTAGGAATGCTGCCTCGTGTTTTCGACGCCCTCTGCTGGCCATAGAACGCAAATCCTTCCTTGTGATTACATCTAACTGAGACGATTCTAGCAAGTAACATCTAAACATTCAAGTACTACTTAAAGTAACAGTCTAGGGATAGACGCAAATTACTTCTTGTAGGCACCATGCTTCTTCGCCGTTTCTATCATAGCTTTGATGTTCTCTATTCTTGCGTCCACAGGAACTGAGCACCCGGAACTGAGTATGAAACCTCCGCCTTCGCCGACCTCACTTATCAGTTTCATACAGTACTTTTCCACATCTTTTGGGGTTCCCAACCGGAAGAGTGGTGCTGGGACATCACCCATGATGCACATGTGATCGCCCAAGATCTCTTTAGCTTTGAATATATCGGTTTGACCGTCCAGTTCAAGGGTGCAAGAGGCTTTAGGAAGCTGACGCAGGTATTCGAGGTTGAGTCCCCAGTTACAGTCAAAGTGGAGGAGCGTGTGGTAGTCACTCTTGTGGAACTTTTCCACAATCTTCTTGAGCCAAGGAAGGCTGAGTCGCTCAAACATCTGCGGTGAGACGAAGGTTGACGAGGTTCTTGTTGCCCCGATGAAGACGGTCTTCACCCCTGCAGCGTCACAGGTTGATTTAGCAATGCTTATGGATTCATCGATTATGGCGTCGCTTGCCTTGATAATCTTCTCAGGGTAGCGGTGCATATCCAGTAGGATTTTCTGCACTGATCTGTAGAAGGCGAAGAGTTCAACGGGAACGAAGCAAGGGCCACCGCAAGCGATGGGTATGTTTCGCCTATCCCAGATCACCCGAAGACTCTTGATTGCGTTTCCAAGCCCCAGTACTCTGGTCGCATTCTGCCCTGCACCTATTCTGCCCAGAAGTTCGAGCAAGAATCCTGTTAATCCTTTCTTGATTGCCAGATCGTAATCCTCAATTTTCATTATCTCTTCGTCGCAGATCTGTAGTAGTGCGTCATCTGGAAGATCTCTTCCAGGTATCTTCGCCTTGAGGGTGAATGCTGAGAGTGTAATCATTTGTGGCGGGATAATCTCGTCATAGCCACCCAGTTTTTCAAAGGTCGTCTCGATGGCTTTGTTCGCCACTTCATCTTTGAAGATGAAGTCACTTGTCTTGACGCCCGCTATCTTTGGAGCCACAAAGTCGATGAGCGGAGAGACAGGAACCCTATCAGGGATCTTGAGGCTCCTAGCTGCCTCGATTCTTTCTCTTGGAGACATAGCTTCTTCCATTGCTTACTTCCCACCCCACTCTATAGCGAGCTTGACTGCGTCGACGGTCGTTTTACCGTATGCGTCGGCACCAACGTATTTGACTACACTATCATTTATTGTGCCTCCACCGATCATTATCTTGACCTTGTTCCTCAAGCCCGCGTTCTTGAATTCCTCAATCGTCTTTTTCATGGAGTCCCAAGCTATGGTCAGCAAGCCAGACAAACCAACTACCTTTGCGCCTGTCGCCTTAACCTTGTCAACAAAAGCCTTCGCGGGTACATCAACACCAAGGTCATAGACATCAAATCCGTTGAGCCGTAGGAGGATCGCAACCAAGTTCTTGCCCATGTCATGGATATCGCCTTGAACAGTCCCCAGAACAACCGTGCCGCGAACCTCTGCCTTCCGCTGTTTCAGTTTGGGCGTTACAATTTCAACCAATTTCTGGAAAATGTCTGCTGCCAGTACCAATTGACTCAGAAAGTACTCCATGGCCTCATAGCGTTGTCCAACTACCTCCAGTCCCTTCCTGCAAAGCTCCACAATCTTCAACGGGTCATCTCCTTTCTGAAGTTTTTCTCTGACAAGCTTGGTAGCGGTCTCCTCATCGAGGTCACCAATGGCCCTAGCAAGATCTTCCAAATTCATTCCTCCAGACGTATCGTTCAGCATGCCGACTAAGAAGGTAAACGTGCTACTCTCGGCAAGTGTGGCTTAAGTGAGATGAACTAGTATAAAAATACTGCCGAGATTTGAAACGCATCTGAGATGTTTGATGAGAAACATTGTTATAAGGAAAACCCAGAGTAGAATTGATGTTAACGGGGCATGCAGAAAAATAGTGTGGTGGGTCTACCCTTGGGCTCAACAGCAACTGGAGTAATCTTCAACGTTCAGAGGTTCTCAACTGAAGATGGCCCAGGAATCAGAACCACTGTCTTCATGAAGGGTTGCCCACTTCGTTGCCTCTGGTGTCATAATGTTGAGGGGATCAACCCGAACCGCGAGATAGTATGGCATGACACCAAGTGTATCGGTTGCTTATCTTGTGTTGAAGCTTGCCCGAAGAAAGCAATAGTCAAGATACCTGAGCGACTCGTGACCGATAGAGCTAAGTGCGATGCATGTGGCAAATGCGCTGAAGTCTGCACAGCGAAAGCTAGAGAACTGATGGGGCAACGCGTATCCGTCGACGAAGTATTAGATGAGGTTCTAAAGGACAAGGTCTTCTACGAAACCTCCAACGGGGGCGTGACCGCGTCGGGTGGAGAACCAACCATGCAATCCGAATTCGTGAAGGAACTATTCTCAGAATGCAAGTCCTCTGATGTCCATACTGCACTCGACACCTGCGGACACGCCAAATGGGGTATCCTTGAAAACATCCTCAAGTACACTGACCTCGTACTTTATGACATCAAGGAGATCGACCCTAAGAAACATAAGACTTACACGGGTGTACCACCAGATCTGATTTGGGAGAATGCGAGGAGAATCGCCGAACTCGGCAGACCAATGTGGGTTCGCGCACCAATCATTCCTGGATACACCGACAACGCTGAAAATGTAAAAGGCATAGCCAAACTATGCGCGGAGTTGGGTAACGTTGAGCGATTGGACCTGTTACCATACCACCGTTTCGGCGAACCAAAGTACAAGAAGCTAGATCTGAAGTACGCGCTTGAAGGATTGAAACCCCCGTCGAATGAAGTCATGGAGAACCTGAGAGAGGTCGCCAGAGAGGCCGGAGTCAAACTCGTAACCTAGAAGATACTTACCCTTGGTATGTCAATCAACGCGTGACTCAAGGTGGGAAGTAGGTTTGCCAGAAGAGAAAAGCGTGAAATCCAGACCAACTGAAAGAGTTGTGAAGGTCTATACCAAGCCTACGGGTGAGGTTCATGTCAAGTTCACAGGTAGAAACCGCAAGACAGCTGACGCTGTGTGGGCTGCTCTACCATTTGAGTCGAACGCTGAGCGATGGGGAGACGAAGTCTACTTCAAGATACCAGTCAAGTTCGGCGAAGAGAACGCTCAAACAGTTGTCGAGGTTGGTGATGTCGCCTACTGGTCTCCCGGGACATCGATGTGCATTTTCTTCGGTTCGACACCTGTGAGCGAAGCAGATGAACCCAGAGCATATAGTCCTGTCAACGTGTTCGGGAAAGTCATTGGAGACCCGATGATCTTCAAAAAGGTTGGAAGCGGAGAAAAAATCAGAGTGGAACCGGGACAGTAGAAGCGCCTTCGAAGAATCCAACGAGCGGTTGGATATTCGCCCCAGTCCCCTCTCGGAATCTGGATTTTGTCCCGTCATTTGACCATGTTAAGAAACTCTTGAGGTTCTTCTCCTTCAACAATCACCTTTATTGAGGCCATGAACTTGCGCTTAGTGTTCAACTGTCTCGCTAGGTGTCCTGTCATATACTTGTCCTTAGCAGTGGATTGATTTCCCTCCCAAACATAGATCACACTTTCCGTTTCAAGAATGAGGCATTCATGAGTACTAAGCAGCGATCTTTTCACCTGGACTTTAGATAGTTTGTCTTCTGAGACCCGGTATAGGGTTGGAGCGATCTCCTTCTCCTTGGGCTCAACGCGTTTAAGCATACCTTCAACTCCGCCTTTCACCACCTTGAAGTTAGGGCCCAAGAGGTCTAGTAGCTTCTTTGGTTCTTTTCCCTGTTCAACTGTTGTAACTTTCGGAGCACCTCTCCGAGACATGTCAATCTGCTCTGCAAGAAAAGCGCCCGCAAAATCCTCGTCGACAGAGGAATCCTTTCCCATCCAGATGTAGATCTCTGCGCCGTTGTCGATTACATATGTGTCCCCATCATTGAACTGCGTCGTCTTTTCCTCAACTAGGTTTCCTCTTACGATGTGATACACCTTGGGACCAGTCCCTGAAGTAGCTTCCTTGCTATCACTTTTTTGTGTCATGAAGCGAATTGCACCCCACAGCAAACAACAAACCAGATTTGTTAGCTAGTAATATCCTCTCAATGACTTTTATGGGTTTTCATGTCATTGCGATTTTCTCCATAACCCGCATCTATATTAATCGTGATTCCAGAGTATAGAAAGGATTCACATAAGGCAAAGGAGGATTACCAAGATTTGACCTATGCTACTGCTTTGGACACCAGAACGTTCCTTTTGAAAGAGGGAAGAGGCAAGACAACCATTACACTGATCCACGGGGCAGCGTATAATCATCGGTTGTGGATCAATCAAGTACCAGCGCTCTCTAACCTAGGTGAGGTCATCGCCGTAGACCTTCCTGGGCATGGCTCATCAGATCAACCCATTCCTGGACAAGTCACATCAATAAAATCGTTGGCTGATCACATTCATTCACTACTATCAGCACTAAGCCGCCCACATGCGATCCTTGTCGGGCACTCAATGGGC
>JAUQYT010000242.1 GCA_030587605.1 Candidatus Njordarchaeum guaymasense | reverse complement strand
TCAACTATCCCGCTCTAGAACGGAGGTATGAGAATTGGGTGAAAGACCCTGGCAACCTAGAATGGTTCATCGGCGACAATGATGTCTACACTTATGCGGGCTGGAAGTACGTTCATGGCGCAAGCCCGGATGAGATTAACTTCGAGCATCCCCCCCTCGCGAAGTATCTGATAGGCCTATCTGCTGTGGTCTTCAACAATCCTAATGTGATAGGTGCTGCACTGGGTGTTCTTTCCCTTCTGATCCTATACGAGTTCTCCAAGAAGACCTTTGGGCGTTCACTGTTTGCCTTGGTTCCAGTTTTCATGCTGTCCCTAGAAAGGATTTTCATCAGCTTCTCCTCAACATCGATGCTCGACATATACCTAGTCTTCTTTCTCCTTCTCTCGATCTTGCTTTACAGCCACGTAGATAGCGACTTCAAATTGCTTGGAGGATCGGTCGCACTTGGGCTCGCGACTGCCTGCAAACTGACTGGTATACTGGCATTTCCATCGCTGATGATATCCGTAATCATGAGAAGGAAGAGATCGGCATGGAAGCAGCTTCTTCTGGGCGTGCTTGTTGCAGCCTCTGTCTATTGTCTCAGCTATGTGCGGTTCTTCATAGTTGGGCGCAGCATAGCTGACTTCTTGGAGCTTCAGTGGAAGATGCTCATGTTTCAAATCGGCAGACGGTATGGACTACCGTACCCTCCTGGGAGGTTATTGCTTACCTTCCTTTCTGGAATCGTCGGCCCTGAAACCCGCTACACGATATATGCTGACGAAATTTCGAAAAAGATCACGGTAGCTGCGACGCATGGCCTCTCGATGGCGCCAGAGTTCAACCCGCTTACATGGCCTCTAAGCTTCTCTGGAGCCATCATTTCCTTCCATGAGGCGATTAGAACAAGAAGCGCGACACTACTTCAGTGTTGTGTCTTCTTCTTCAGTTTTCTTATTCCATTCTCTATGGGCCAGGGGTTCGTCTGGTATTTGCTTCCCCTTCTCCCAATCGGACTTCTCCTACTCACAAATGTTCTGGCAAGGACATACAGAAGGTCAAACCAAAAGATATCTCTTCCATTTCTGATCGCTTACTTGACCGCCCTGTTCGTCTGGCTGAGGCTACTGAGCTTTCCTTCATTCATACGGCTATAGGTCCACAGGATTCAGAGCTCTAGCTCTTCTCTCGTCTACTAACCGCGAAGGCTCAAAGGCTGCCTGTGCTTTCTGTATCAGTGAAACGCATAAATCATTAGTTCTGCCTAATGGGCAGTTGTCAGATGGGCTTCTGTACGAAATTACCCATCTGAAGAACCCGGAGAAAGGGGGAAGATCAGAAGGGTGGGATATGCCGGGGGGGAGCTTTTAACCAGCTTTTCCAGCGACTACTGAGAACGTGAAGGTTCCGCCTGTCGCAGATATGACCTTCAGGACATATGAAGCGCCGCTAGTTATAGTGATTGTTCCTGGAACGGTGAGCGAGTAGGCCACAGTACTGCCAATAGTGACAGTCGACGCTGCAGCACCAAGCGAGTTTCCTTCAAGGTAGATCGCTGCTATTTCCACTTGTGCTGATCCCACGTTTCGAAGGACGAACTTCAGTGTACCTGTGGCTGTCCAGTCGTAAGCCTCGATGATAACTTGCTCCTTTGTTTGTGATCCTCCTGTGCCCATCAGTCCGCCGAGTAGACCCATAGACCATACGTAGGTGATGATCGCTGCGGCGACAGCTATGGCAACCATGAGTAGCGTTGCAATGACTGGCGACAGTGCTTTCCTTCGCACTCTAAACTTTCCTATTTTCATCGGTTATCACTGACGGACAACGGTGCGTAGGCGTAGTTAAACAGTTGTCCGTCTGCGACAGACACACTCGGAGGAGGACAGCGAAAAAAGAGAAAAATGTTGACTAGGGTTCAGATGTCACGTATTGTGAGCGCCGTCTGATGTATCCTACTATCTCGGGTAGGGTTCTAGTCTTTGTTTCGTGGATCGAGATGCCCATCTTCCGGCTTATGGTCTCAACGATGATTCTCTCAATCGTGTGAGATCCTTCTCCGAACATGTCTCGGAGCGCTTTCGTGAAAACGTCGATCTTCCAGGGTATTGGATTTCTCTTCAAAGAATAACTCACCTCAATGTGATGTAGAATGACTCTCCCAACATTCTGACCGAGCGCGTCTAGACCATCTTCAATCATCTTCGTTACAATGTCCTCGCCAGCATCCAGCGAGTCAAATATGGTGGGCTCTCTCGGAATGACCAGATTTCTGCTACCCAGTTCAAGATATTGCTTCGTTTTCTCCTTGGAAAGCACGCTTATCCCTACAACCTATCCTTTGACTGATGAATTAAGTCAGTATGGGCAACGCTTCTGCGGATATTGAAATGTCCAAACCGTCCGCCGAGAAATAGTGAGGTATCTGTCTCTGTTCACTACGTTTCAGTTTGTATGGTGGACTCGAAGGGAATCGTTTGATTCGAGGTGGTCCGATTCCGAACGCAACTACTCCAATACTACGCAGGGACCTATCTTTTGCTTCAACTCTGCCATCAGTCGGCAGAATCTTCTTGTCTGCAAGTTTTCTCTTGCGACTGGTACGTTTCGTATGACGGTTTCCACAACTATTTGTTCAAGTGTGAAGGCACCGTCTCCGAAGATGCCTTGAAGCGCTCCCATGAAGCTCTCGGGCCTATCAATAATGTCCTCCGCTTTCAAGGAGTATTCCTTTTCGATGTGGTACAGTATTACCTGTCCAACTTTCCCGCCAAGCGAGTCAAGCGCCATCTCAATAGATCTAGCTAATGTCCTCCTCAGGTCTTCAGAAAGAGCCGATGCACTTGTCCTACTCCTCGAACGCCTTCTTCTCTCCTCGAATTGCAAGGATAGCCCGAGTTTTGTTGCGCCCAATCTAGACAACCTTAGATTTGCCTAGGCGCAAGGTTCGAAAGCTTGCGTCTCCTATAAACTGCCGAGGAAAGCTGGCGACTAGACTTCTGTAAATTTCGGAAGTTTTGTCTGCGATCTGTTTGAAAGCCCCGTCCAACCAAGTCTGCTCTTCTGTACTGTTGGCTCGAATTTCATGTACAGTCATCTCATGGGCCTCCTGTTGAGCCTTGCCTTCTTTGTGTTACGCGAATCGGAGTTGATTCCCTTGGTATTAGTCATCAGTTTGGGCGCGCCTCACTGGTGCATTCGTTTGGAGGAGCATCGCTTCAGTCTTCGAGCGAAGTGGTGTCTGAGCCAATAGAGAACTTATCAAACTTCTCATGACTGTACTGTTGAGAATCAGTCGTCTCAGGACCGACCATTGGAGATTTGTTGAAGTCGTCACTTCTGACCGCTGGTTCTACTATTTGCATGTCTCAAGTTGTTTCCGCATTTGTGGACCGCTTCGAAGATGTGCGTTGTGTTTCAATAGCGTTTCAGATCCAGCTGAATCGACTTCGACCAGTACGAGCTTGTTTGCTAGTTGTAACAGACACTTGTTTAAGGCATTGTTTGCGTGGATGTCGCTCTCAAGTTTGATCTTCGCTAGAAGGTGTGATGTTGGTGCTTGAGGAGATTTCTGAGGCTCTTCGTGATGGCAGGTGGCATGGTGAGGA
>JAUQYT010000316.1 GCA_030587605.1 Candidatus Njordarchaeum guaymasense | reverse complement strand
GAAGTCGTGTCAAATGATACAGGTGAATAAGGTCATCATCAGTCAGTTTGGCTCTTTTGCTACCGTTGACAAAGTTCACCTGAAGAGGGGACACGTTCTTAGCCTCGATCATGTACGGCTCGGTTGCAGCCGAAACTGAGTACTGCCATTTTCCTAGGGTGAAAAGAAAGGCTATTCTTCCGTCTTCAAGATACCAGTAGCTCCCTTCCTGAGGCCAGGCACGCGTTGGTTTTTGGGAAGGGTCGTAAAGCCTGAGACCACCGTCCTCCTGTAAGTGGATGATCTTGTATTTCTTGAAGCCCTCTGATGTTATCACCTTCCCAATTGCTTCATATACAGATTCTGCATACCTGTCCTTGACGTGCACTATTATGTAGTCGTCAGCCTTTGACCTTTCTGGATCTATTAGCCTCTGCTCTATCATGTCTAGAGCGTTCTTCAGCAGAGTATTCACCGAAGCAAGGTCAACAACTATGGCCTCTTCGTCTTCTCTCTCCACTTTAACGTCAATCGCAAAGAATCTCCCCGTAGGGTCGCCCCAGCTGTTTGCTACCTCAAGTGCCACCACTCCTCCCCTAGTCGTGATGCCCAGTTCCTCTTCGTACGAAGAGACTGTATTCAGGCTGATGAATGCAGATACGCCCCTCAGCATTTCCTGTAGCTTCCACGGTATGCCCCCCAGCTTTGAGAAAATGCTCAGCGAAAAATTCCAGAGAAGGTCTCCCTTTTCTTCCTCAGTTTTTTTCCGCACGTAGCTGTCAATCGTTTTCTGCAATATTAGTTGAGTCTGTACGCCTTTCTGTATGGAGGCTACCTTGGTGCGGTAGTAGAAACCACCTAGTTGAGAACGGCTAGACGAGACTATAACGACTATGTGGGATGGCTTATTTTTGAGCCTCGAGATTTCAGTTATCTTTTTGTAAATATCGCTCTGGTCGTCATATTTCTCCGGCGCTCTGATCTCTAGGTCAAGGCCGTAGAGCTCTCTGAAGGGCTTGTACTTCGACCTCGCATACTTGCCAGTCGTCTTGCCAGCCCTGAGATCTTGCAGAATCTTCATCACGCTTATAGATTCTTCTAGCTTTGAAGGAATGAGGACATGGATTTCGGCGGGCCCTTCGATGCTGGGAACCTTGAGAGGTTCGCAACCCTGAATGGCGAACGCCTGAACCGGGTCAATAGATTTCTTTCCCGCCTTGAACTCTAAAACTGGAGGGTCAAAGACCGTTAACACTTCCTCGTAAGACATGATATTACACCCTAAAATCTACCCTGCGGAACGTTACGATGTGTTCGTTTCTTGAATCCAAGCTTATCATTATGGAATTATCCTTCAGAATCATGTCATAAACCTTGGCCAGAAATTCGAACGCACTCTTTATTGTTTGGTCTGCTTCATCTCTGAACTGGGCAAATTCAAGTAAGTCTTCGTAGACCCCTCTTTTTCCAAGCGTAGCTGGAGAGGCGGGCACAGAGACCGAGTCTATAGACACTTGAAACTTGACCTTCCTTTGTCTGAGCGTTACTTTCCGGTCTGTTGGGCTAATACTCTCCAACGACGCCAAGCCCTTCATCGCAGGAACCCCTTCAGTAGCCTTGACTGCGTATCCCACCCATCTGGGCCAAGCATCGAATGGCACAGTCACCTTAAACTTTGACCTGGTTTCAAGTATCATTGTTACCGTTCCAACTATAGACTTTGCATGAACCTTGGGCCCAAAACCACGGAAGACTTGGTAAAAACCTTCTCCCTGTCTTCCCTGGATTTCTTTTAGATACATCGGATCGTCAGGAACAAAGTAAACGCTACCTGCCGTTATGCCTCCCAGATGCTTGAAACCTAGTCTCGTCAGGTACGGCACTAAGGCCCTGTACAGCATGCTACCAACTGCTCTTGCCCCGACAACTGTTTTGTTAGAGATGGTAGCTCTCCGTGGATCTAGGTCTCTGGTAAGCATTCTAAAGAACTGAAGGTCTGCCAAGCCTTTGTCAGTATAGTATATGCTTTTCTGAGCAACGTAATATGGCGTGTCTACCCCGTTCTCCCGCAGTATTCTCCAAGCTTCGGGTTCAGTTACAACTAGCTTGTTCTTGTAGCATCGGAAGCGTGTAAAATCGGTCTCGCGTGTTGATTTGAAAAGATTACTAATGTACATCTCCTAATCCCCTAGAAGCTTCTCAAACTGCTCCCTGATCCTCCTCCGATGCATTTTTTTCCTAAGGACTGTGTTGATAAAAACGTAGCCTGACTCAGGCACACCAGGCACAGCACCCAGAACTTGCGATATAACTAGAAAAATTAGCGAGGCCGCCATGACTGCGAGTTGGGAAAGCCAGATACCAGCCAATGTGCCTACAAGTGAAACTATCAGAATTACGGAGCCCTTGACCTCCATAAGCAGGTAGGACAGATCCGTAGCTTCCTCAAGAAGCGTGCTCACGCCTTCTTTGCTGACCCTAAGGTATTTATCGACCTCCTTGCTTTTCCTGAACTCCTGATATTCTGCTAGCTCGTGTCTCGGAACCGTGTAAACATGTTTGAAGCCAGCAGTGCAGAGAGCTAGTGCAACCTTTGAAACAAAAGAGACGGCTGGGGCCTGTTTCTGTAGGGACAGGAGATTCTCTTCAGGGAGGTCGAAGGATATCCTATATCGGGCGGTCTGAAGCTCGGTGATTTCGACATCTGGCTTCTTCAGATTCCCCATGTAGAGAAAAGAACGGGCGAGCCTCTGCCTTATCTTGCGTTCCTCTTGTCCAAATTTATTCTCCTTGAAGTATTTCATTAAGGCGAAAACAATATTCCTATTGCAGCGAACTCCAAGTACCATATATGGCTTTAGTAAGAAGGCCAGCACATCCTCCTCCCTAATCCTGTCACGAAGTTTCTCAACATCGTCCCTGAAGTTCTCGTAAACTACAAGCAACTCCTGTTTCATAGAAAGAGCCGCTAGAAGGTAGAGGATCTTAGCTTTGGTTTCGTTCTCGTTAACCGAAGAAAACTGCTTTGAAACTTCAGAGGCAAGTGACTTGGCCTTGACCAAAAGCTCCTTAGCAGGCTCTTCGCTGGAGTCAGATTCTAGCAGATCGAGGAAGAGTGAAACGCTGAAGAGGTATTCAACGGCAAAAGGTAAACGCTTTTCTTCCTTATTCGCCTTTTGGAGAATCCCTAGTAGCTTCCCAGCAACTTCATTTCTTTTGTTCTCGAATTGCTTGTAGTAAATGTACAGACCTAAAACGAAAGGCAAAAGATACTGCTTGTCCGATATGTAGCGGTTCTCCGCCTCAAGGATTGACTCCTCAATCTGTTTCTCATAGCCCTTCTCCAGCGGCCAGCTTAGTGACGTGAGCAGAGCCAATGCATACAGATTGTTCTTTGCTCTCTCTCCACTGTCATCGCCCGCCCAGGAATAGTCATCCTGCTTCATGTAAAGAACTAATTCTTCAAGCTCTCTCAGTAAGCCGTAAACTTCCTCGTAAGTGCAAAGTTGGTCGGATGGGTTCACGTCCAAAAGTCCGATACCCTCTCTCTGCTATCATCTTTACATCAAGATGATACTTAAACATGCGAATGCCTTTGCTTCCTCGATATGATTAGCCATAGTTAGGCGAACCAAGTATCCGTCTTTTGTTCTATCTAGGACGACGAACCCAACTCATTTTTCAAAGTTCTGAAGACGGAGTTCTTACCAAAGTCGAAAGCATTGAGCCGGTAGACCCGTCTGACCTATGAAACATCTGATGACGTTCTCTCTTAGCAGGATGAGATCGCGTTATTAAGTGTGCAACGCCCGCCACTAGCTTACTCGATGATTTCCTAGCCACTGCGGGCATAGCCGAGTTTTTCTCACCTTGCTTGTGCCTGCTCGATACATCATTGGGTTTCAGTGTCGCATTCTGTCCAAGGCAATGGATAGCTTCTGAAAGTATAGCGGATCACAACGTTTGCATTCGATGCTCTCGTTTGGAAAAGTCTTTCTTAGACTTTCATAGACCTTATTGTCAAACCACATGACCTCACCGCATTTGCACTGGACAATCTTGGACATGGATACATCAACAGCAAGAATGTTTGCGACAGCCATGTGGATGTCTAAGTCTTTTTCGTCACAACATTTTTGCAGCTTTTCAAAATCAATGCCTTGAGAGGCAAAGAATGCCTGTATTTTTTCACGAAAGGCTTCATCGTCATACATTCGAAGGAGGTCGCCAAGTTGTCGTCTTCGAAGTTCGATGTCTGGCACTTGTTCGCTTGAAGGCCTCGAAACTGGAACGAAATACAGCAACTGCGTAATGGACCAGGTCCCGCTGATGTTAACGAGCCCCATCCTGATCGTGTCTGCCTCTTTGATTTCAGCCTTTTTCAGCTCTCCATAGGTCTTCTCTGTCAAGTCAAGGGCGATCTCAAATGGATATCCGAACGGGTTCTGTATTTTCACCGTCACTTCCTTCTCATCATACTTGCGCACGATCCCTTCTTGAATTCTGAACCGGTTCTCCTCAATTTCATGGTCAAGTTCGTGCGCATCGATAAACCCTACAAAGGAGTCTTTCACGGAATCCAATGCTCTCTTCAGTTCTGGGCTGTCGCTCACCAGCTTCGGTTCTTTACGTTCGACAAATTTGTTCACATAGAGTCCAATCATAAATACAGACGGAAAAAGTCGAATGTCGCCCCACATTGCATACGGCGGGAATAGGGTGTAGAAAATGGGAAGGACAATTTTTGGCGATGTTATTCCGAATTTATCTAGGTTGGA
>JAUQYT010000186.1 GCA_030587605.1 Candidatus Njordarchaeum guaymasense | reverse complement strand
GTAGCGGTGGACAGGGCTCTGCTGTGGTGTCCCACCTAGAGTTGGCAACTGCAGATGTTGCGGATCGTATAATTACGGTCAGCCAGGCGATGAGAGATGATCTTATTCGACATGGTTGGCCTAGTTCGAAAATCAGTGTGGTCTGGAATGGGGTTGATCCCGATCGATACGATCCCAATAGATGCAGTGAGAAAGACATAAGGAAACTGCGTGAAAAATACGGTATCCAAGAGGATGAGTGCTCACTCTTTTTCTTGGGGAGACTAACGTGGGTTAAGGGCGTAAATAACCTAGTTCAGGCCATGCCCTTGATCCTAGAGGAGTACCCTAAGACAAAGCTGGTGATTTTAGGCAAAGGGGAGCAGCAAAGAGACGTAGCTGAGACCGCGAGAAGACTCGGAATAGGTGATAAGGTAATCTGCAATTTTGAGTTTGTGCCAGAGGATGAGAGAATTCTGCATTACGCCGCCGCTGACGTCTGTATATTTCCCTCCACCTATGAACCATTCGGCATAGTCAGTCTCGAAGCAATGTCTATGGCAAAGCCCATAGTGGTTGGAGCTCATGGAGTTGTGGGGTTCAGAGAGCAGGTTATATCTTCAGGACCAGATCAGAACGGGATTCACGTGAACGGTGGAGACCCTGCGGATATAGCGTGGGGTGTGAAGCAGGTGTTAAAAGATCCAGAAAGGGCGAGGAAGTGGGGTCAAAACGGACGCGAAAGAGTGCGACGATACTTCACATGGAAGAAGGCAGCGGAACAGACGCTTCAAATATACCAAGCGCTACAGGATGGTACAGAAATTATTGCGGCTAAAACTGTAGAAGACGAAGAATGTCTAACGAGCAATGTCAAGTGTTAGCCGTCTCTCCCTTTCTTAATAATTCATTGGTTCTGTTGAGTGTTCGTGATTCGTTGAAATGATTTCCTTCCTAAATCCTCCACGCTTCCTCATGTGTCTATGTTATTTCTAACTCCAAATGCTTTCAGGCACCTGGCATGGGGAACCACTCGATGCCAGGTAATTGACCTAACATCATTTCTATCAGTTTATGAGTTGCGATCCATGCTCCTCCGCTGAGGATTAGAAGGAGCCCAAGGTTAAGTAGGAATGTACCCCAGAAACCGCCTTTGATCTCTTTCATAGACAAGGCATTTATTACTGTTGTTAGAATTACAAGTAGGACGTTTCCTATCTCGACAATTCCAAGAGGAATAGGCGCAAATCCCAAGAAGGGCAGTGAATACAAGGACTCGGAGAGGAATGTTGAAAGGGTTGTTAGAACCACAAGAAGCACAACAATAATTGGCTGCATTACAAGGATTGTGACTTGAAAGCCCTTTGCAACTGTCTCCCTCTTCTTCCTAAATTCTATGAATTTTACAACTCTATTTCCGAGTAGGTTGCCAACTTTAAGAGGGTTGGCTCCTTGATCTATCGCGTCCAGTAGAATTTTGTTGCTTATATGTGCCTGATGGGAGGCGGCTTCGGAAGATAGTGTTTCCAAAGAGATGTCGTGGGTTAGACCGAGTTGGAGTCTACTTAGTGCGCTCTGAACCAGTTTCTTTAGTGGTCCAAGTTCCATGTAGAGGATGTAGGATAGGGCTGCTTTGAGGTCTGAGGTTGAGGCGAGGTTTTCCCCTAGAGCTTTCAGAAATGTGGGATACTGGTCATCGATAGAGAATACATAAGACTCGAATTTATACGCTATCACGCCTGGAACAAGCATACCTAAGCCTAAGGTTATGAAGGCAAATGGTGGTCCATACCAAAGGTATACCAGAATGGCGGCGATTACAGAAATAGGTACTGCGACTATTAGACTCCGTTTGATGTAAAGATACGATTTAGGAGGAAACTTTCCTATGTGAACAGTTTTGTCGTCAGGCGAAACTGACTTGAACATCCAGCACATCATGACAAGTGAGATGCCAGAGATGAAGTATGAGTAGACGACGATGTTAGGGTCCACCATAAACACGGTCATAATCGACAAAGTCATGACCATGAAAACAAGGACACTTTGGAAGGCTGTGAACACACCTCCTATCATCTTTAGCGTTTCGATCGCTCTTGTGTAGTATCCCGAGTATTCCTCCATCAAAGTTGACGATTCCATCTCAAGGTATCCTTCTGGCTCTTCGGTTGAAAACACGCTTGTACATCGAACAAGTATTTCTCTCAGGGGAGACTTGACGGTTTCAGCTACTTGAGCGGTTGCCTTAGTAAATCCGTATCCAAACTTTTTAGCGAGACTACGGATTCTCTGAAAAACCTTGCTGTAGAATCCATACTCTTCTGTGTCTGCTATGATTCCCACCAAGTCCTCTGGTCCAACATGACCCATCGACAAGGCGTGCATATGAAGAATTGTAGTGACTAGCTGAAGATCCACTTTAGTTGGAACACGTTCTCTTCCAATGAATGCAAATGAGACTAAGACCCCTACGGCTGCGGCTATTGTGAGTAATCCAGTAAGCATGTTTCCTTTGACCAAGTAATAAGCGGCGAAAAGCAAGGAGGGAACTAGGATTATTATAGTCTTCTTTAACGTCAGTCCCAAGGGATTTCTCCCTCCTTAACTCTTTCGTAGGCATTCCACACCCCCTCATTTTGAACTTTAACCACAGTTTTCCATACGTCTACAAATCGAGGGTAGTTCTGTGACAGATAACTGAAAATTTCAGCGCGTACACGCATTTCCTTGTATAGCTCTGGAATTTTGTCTTTCCCCCAAGCTCTGAACTCCAGAACCTTGTTCTCTAGCATGTAACTTGATCCAAGAGCACGAAGATGATCGGTGTCAGGGTCGTATATAAAGGTCGGTATGTAGTTTAGATTTCCTTTCTCCATGTCATAGTCTATTATCTCGTTAACAGAAAGAATTCTCCTGATCAGTTTCTGCCCTCTTCTTATCCTAGCTTGGAAGATAGCAAGGTTCAATGCGCTTATTTGCGATTTTGGAACATCTATTGGA
>JAUQYT010000167.1 GCA_030587605.1 Candidatus Njordarchaeum guaymasense | reverse complement strand
TACAGTCCTTTCATCGCAGAACTCCGAGTAGAAATGCTCTCTGGAGAAAGCTGCGAGCTCAAATCCTTTGAAACCTGCACTGGCAACCCAATCTGTGAATTTCGCGTAATCGTCTAACGAGGGTTCTCCCTTGAACCTGTTTCTCGCATATGCCACAGTAACGCCAAGTTCCATTGGCCTTTCCTCCAACTGAATTCCAACTGATGAAAGAATATAAGATTTGGCGGCGCGAAACGGATCGTCAGCTTAATATGTGCGGCCACTGCCAATCGTTGGCGAGAGTTATCAAAGGTGAGGTGTCTTGCTCAGCTGCTCAACCTTCTGCTACAGAAAACTCGACCCGAATATTGATCGATCGGTGAAACTCTTCGGCGAGTTCACTCTAGAAAGAGCGCTTTGCGGAATCTCGCATGCAGGTTTCAAGTACGTGGAGCTTGCGTCTGATCCTGGAATGTGTCACCACGTTATGCCAGAGCAAATGACTGAAGAGGGCTTCGAGAGATTGAGCATTCTGTTGGAAGAGTTTGGCCTCGAACCCGTGGCGATAAGCGGCCACGTCACAATGATGGACAAGGACCCTAGCAAGGAAAGGAGAGAGATTGAGCTTCTGAGAAAAAGGATCGAGCTGGCTGGGAGACTGAAGACTCGAGTTGTTGTCACACGTACAACTGATCCGATGATTAGTGACGTGTCTGCGGTCTTCTCAAAAGCGGAGATAGAACGATTCTACGACAATGTCAAGGGTGTAATCGATTGTTGCAGGAACAGCAATGTGGTCCTGGCCATTGAGAATGACGGTGGAATCACGGTGACAGCGGATAGTGCTTTGGAAGCTATGAGGAGAATAGATTCCGAATACATAAGGGTAAACTACGACACCGCTAGCATGCCTATTCGCTTTGGCTTGCAGCCTGAGGAGGATCTTCGGAAACTGTTGAAGTATGTGGTGCATGTGCATATCAAGGACCAACGAGGAGGTAAAGGGGCCTATGTCTTTCCAGCAATAGGCGAGGGGGAGCTGAACTTCAACAATATTCTCGATATCCTCCGGAATTATGGCTACAAAGGGGCTTTCAGCGTGGAGACTGGCTTCGGAAAAGGAGACAGAATGAAGTCTGGTTGCGAGAAGCCGGAGGAAGTGGACGAAATACTCCGCAGATCCTACAAATACCTGGAACGTTACAGGTGGCTCTTTCAATAATCCACAAAAAGGAATCAGTTCTTCTGTTTCTCCAATTCTCCTGCGAAGATAGCGCGAGCCTACGCTTTGACGGCTCCCTTGACCAAGCCTTGCACCATGTACTTTTGAAGGAACAGGAAGAACAGTATTCCTGGAACAGAGTATAGGACCGACATCCCCATTAGCTTTCCCCAAGGAACTATGTCTGATGTAAGTAGGCTCGCGAGGCCTAATGGCAGGGTGAACTTGGTTTCTGAATCTATGAGGGCGACCACGTACAAATATTCGTTCCAAGCGTTCACGAAGGAAAAGGTTGCTATCGCAATGACTCCGGGGAGAGAGAGGGGTAGGACCACTCTAAATAGTGCTTCTATTCGGCTGCATCCGTCAATCATAGCTGCCTCCTCCAAGTCAATCGGTATTGAAGCCAGATATCCAGCCATAGTCCAGACAGTGAAGGGAAGGGTGAAGGTGACATTAGCCAATATCACTCCTGAAAAGGTGTTGTACAATCCCAAGCTGATGATCACAAAGACAAATGGAATGACCAGAAGAGAGGATGGAATGACATATGTTGCTAGAATGGTTCTTGACAGTATCTTTCTTCCTCGGAATCTGAACCTCGAGAGACCATATGCTCCGAAGACCGTTATGATAAGGCTTAGTGCTGTCGTTCCAGATGATATAATCAAGCTATTTGACAGTTGCCTCAGATATCCCCAACTCAACGCGAAGTCGTAATTCAGGAACGTTATGTGCTCAGGTAACAAACTTGGGTTGAGGCTATAGACCTCTCTATCTGGTTTGAGCGAAGTGATAAGCATCCAATACGTCGAAAATACGGCAAAGATCGACGCGACCGTGAGGATTCCATACGTTAAGATGCTGTTGGTTAGAACGGCTATTCTACGACCAGTAGCCATACTCAGATCTCCTTAACAAGGTACTGTGTTATCAGAATAGTTAGCCCCGCAGTGAAGGGAAGTACAATCACGAACATCGCGGCTGCCAAGCCCACATTGTAGTTAAGGAAGGCTTGTTCGAACGCCAAGGTGGCGAACGTGTGGGTTGCATATGAAGGCCCGCCTCGGGTGAGCAACCACACAGATACGAATTCACCCATTGTCCAAATGGCCGAGAGTGCGCTGAGTATGGCAAACAAGTTTCTCATATGAGGGATAGTGATGTATCGCAGCTTCAGCCATTTGTTTGCACCATCTATTTCTGCGGCTTCATAGATGTCTACGGGAATTGCCTGTAGTCCTGCCAAGAATACTATTGTATAGAATGGAAAGAATTTCCAGACATTGAAGGCTATGACTGTGGCTTTCGCTAGCATTGGATCTCCCAAGAAGTTCAAGGGAGCGGTTATGAGGTTAAGCTCAGAGAGTAAGTGGTTTAGGATCCCATAGTCTGGACTGAGAATCCATCGCCACGTGAGGACAGCTGGTACGATTGGGGTCAACCATGGCAGTAGCATCAATCCTCTGAAGAGAGATCTGCCTCTGATCTTTTGATTGAGGATTAGGGCTAAACCAAAGGCAAATAGGAGCCTTATACTAACGGCTCCAGCTACATAGATGGCGGTGTTTGATATCGATTGGACAAAACCTGTGTCCTGTAAGAGAGTCTGAAAGTTTCTGAAACCAACAAATATGCTTGGAGCTCCGACATATTTGTGGTGAAAGCTCAGATTCACCAAAACACCTAGCGGATAGACAACAAAAATAACAAAGAAGAAAAAGGTGGGGACTACGAGTAGGTAAGGAAGGATACTTGCTCTAGCTCTTGGAGAGGAATTCATCCTTCAGTAAGACCATTTCAAGTAGATGTCTCTGATTGCAATGGTGCCTTCGTTCAGGGCTCTTCGAGGAGTCCAGCCCCATACCGCGATTCTTTCGATCATGCGAGCGTAGATCTCAGCGCTGTAGACTTCAGCCACGGCAGCTGTGGGTCCAGTAGCGTATCCCCAAGGCCGCTTTTCGATGTTGTCATCTAGGAGTTGGGAGTACATCTCCCACATTGGTGGGTCCTTCAATACTGGGTCATCCAACAGGCTCTTGTACATTGGATAGTTGTAGGGTACCGTTGCCATGACCAATTCTTTGTACCTGCTCTTTTCGCAGAAGAATCTTACGAAATCCTTTGCTAACTCGGGATTCTTTGTATTCTTGAATATACTAAATCCCATTGCGCCCAACAATAGGTAGTGTTTGCCTGTTGGTCCTTTTGGCCATGGTGCCGTTCCGCAATGCGGATAGAGCTTTGGATTGTTGTCCCTCATCCAAGCCACGATGGTTCCACCCGGGTTTCCTGTAATAGCTATGTTCGCGAGGCTTTGGAAAGCAACGTTGTTGTCATAGGCGCCCCAAGTCAGCGCGGCCGTGGTCTGCGTCTTATCTACCTTTATTATCTGCTCGAAGAATTCCAAAGTCTTCATGGTAGCTGTCGAGTTTATCATCATCGTTTTTCCATCCTCAGATACCAGTTGACCGCCATATGCCCATAGGATCTGCTCGAAGGTCATGGGAGCGTCGTTTATGGTAGTAGAGCCAAGTGGAAAGCCGAGAGCATACAAGCCTCCCTCAGGATTGTTGATTTTTCTAGCAATTTCTAGAAGCTGATCTAATGTTTCTGGTGGTTTCGTGTATCCTGCCTTTGCCAATATGTCCTTTCGATAGTGGAACCAGTTGCCTTGTGGATAGTAGGGTAGAAAGTACTCTACTCCGTCACGTCCACGGGCTAGCTTCTCCAGTAAGAACGGAAAGATATCTTTCCTATCGATCTTATCGATCACATCGGTCAGTGGCATCAGTTTGCCTTTCTCGTGAAGAATTGTACACACGTGTTGATGGGCCTGGAAAATGATGTCGGGATTGGTCCCAGCCTCTACTGCGGTCATTATCTTCAGGTCTAACTCAACATGCGGAAAGGAGACCCAATCCACTTCCGCACCCGCGCTAGTCTTGAACTGTTCAACATATTTTGGTATCAGCTCCTTCTCTTTTGCAAAGACAGGTGTTGACCACCACACAGTCAGTTTCTTTGGAGGCGGAGGTGGCGGTGGAGGTTTAGGCGCAGGGGTCAAATAGTATACTCCGCCAGCGATTGCAGCAATAACCACAATGACGACAAGAAGCGATGCTTGCAAGCGTGTTATCGCCTGTCTAGAATTTATCATATTTTCACCGTGTCCATGTGTCTGCCCGAGAGATTATAAAGATTTTGACCGTACTGCCACGGATGCCGAACGGGTGGGATTCTAGTTCTATCAGACGGAGAATCTTGCAACTTGGTTAAGTATGGCAGTAGCGCTGTCTTCGTATGATTGTCGCTTGCGGCCGTTGTTGGTGAACTAGCACAACTATCGCCAAGTACCGGTTTGTTGTCTTGCCAGCTCTATGCACTGCGACGCGAAACGCTCATACGACGCCCTAAATTCACTCATAGTCTTTACGACTGAACCAAACTTCGGCCATTGTTCCTCCGAGATCCCACGTACCCCATACGATTCCGCAGTCTGAATGACTCCCACCGTCACTAGTGTCTTTCCCAGCTCGGAAGTGATCTCGTAGCCACGGACGAAGTCGACCAAGTACGACAAGCGCTCAACAAGTCCCTCGTCGGGCAGCTCAAGCGCGGCATTCTTGAAGCGTACTAGGTCAAAGTCACTTCTTTCAGCAAACAGTTGGACTGCGCGAGCGTGGTTTGGAAACTCCGTGTTGCACATGTTTGGGTAAGCAAGCGTATCGTAGGTATCTTCGGGAATTCTCTTAGATGCTGGCAGGACATCCACAGATTCCAAGATCGACCTTACCTGATGAGTAGTCAAGCCATGTTGATGTTGAAGATAACTGATCCACTTCTTCTTGTTCTCCTCGATGTAGAACGTTTGGTATACTCGCCTTGCAACAAGGGTCCCAGCCCTCCGAACGTCTTTCTCAAGTTGCTCAACCTCACTTGTAGAAAGACCTGCTTCCTCAACAATTCTCAGAAGGGCCGGATGCGTCAAAGACTTCAGGTTACTGAATGAGCACACTTTGTCAGCTTTTGAATCGACGGTACCCGGCTGATCGAGTGATGTGAGGATGTTGGCACCTAAGCCAAGATCCTTGGCGAGCTTCCTTAGGAGATCAAGCGCACGCGTCTCTCCATGCAAATCTCTGATTTTGGCGAAGATTCTGGCGGCTTCAACCTCGCGCAGGTGGCTTACCAATCGACCGCCCATGTTCGTTTCATAAGTGCGAGTGATAGGCTTACCAGCCTTCAGGGCTCTGGCTTTTCCTTCGAACGAGTCAAGAATCAACCTGATCTCCTGCCCAACCGTGTAGACAACCGTATTGTTCGTCCCGATACCCGCAGCGTTCAACTCGCGTGTGATCTTCCTAGCAGCCTCGGAGCTTCCAGCAACCTTCAACACCATGTTCGGCGGAACCGCACCCGGGTTGGATAATCCCAGACGCCGATCATACTCAGCCAAATGCTTGGCAGCTAAGCGGTAGGCCAACTTTGCGTCTTCAATGCTAGCCTCAGCGTCGTCAGCTATATTCGGGTTAAGCTGAAAACTAATCATATAGTCCATGTTCTGCGTTCGCACAGCCAAGGGCCGAAACACTTCAAGATTTGGCCAAAGCGCCATCAGCGTCGCAGACAGAGCCATATCATCCCTATGAGACTCGGGATCCTTCATCCAATTCTCATGCTTCTTGATTTCCTTGGCAAGCTGATCCCTGAGGG
>JAUQYT010000149.1 GCA_030587605.1 Candidatus Njordarchaeum guaymasense | reverse complement strand
CGACAAAATCTTCGAAGTACTTGCCAACGGCAACTGGCACAGACTCACGGAAGTCGCAGAAAAGACAGGAACCAAAGAACTAAAAGTTGAATTGATTTCAAGCTTCTTGTCAACCTACGATTTTCTCGAATTTGACAAGAAAGCCAAAAGAATACGATTGTCAACCCAACTACACAGCTTTCTTGAAAAAATCAGCGAAATCGAACTGGAAGAATCAGCTGGATAAGAAGCCCGCTCTTGCCAGAGCCTACTCTTCTACTCTTCTGCGTCAAACTCACTGCTTGACAAGAGTGCACGTATGCTGCTATAAGCCTCAAGAAAGGCTCTTCCCTTGCTTGTTGTCTCATACGAGTATGAGTCGTTTCTCGCATTTGCCTTGGTCACGCTACACTTCAGCAGTTTCCGTTCTCCGAGAAAGGCCAAGTAGACATGGAGCTGCTTGAAGCTAAGATTGCATTTGTACATTACATGGGTTTTTTTGGCTCCGCGATTCGCTGCACGAAGAATGTTTGCTATTATGTCGATGCGGCTTCGATGCGACAAACTCGTCTTTCGCTCCACTTGAACCAAAGGGTGCACCGGAAACAGCGGTTTTTCTTTTGCGGGTATTTGTCTCAGATATCTGCGCATATAAGAGTTTGAAACAGAAACTATGCAATCAGCTTTCTTACGGTGTGCTCTTTTTATGGTGAAGGTGATATTGCTTCTATAGAGATATTATAGAAAATCTGCTGGAATCTTCGATGGTTTCCATTGGAGCCTTCAGATTTGAATCCGAGCATTTTCAGGGTTTTTGTCCTAAGATAAGCTTTGAAATCGAGCGGTGCGGATTGCTGAGGCGCATTATGACGGTTTAGCATTTATCCAAATCACTTTAAGGAATTGAGTATCAATTATTACTGGTTCTGGGCTTTCTCTGCTTTGATTCTCAGCGGCCTCGCTAGAGAACTGAATATTCTGATGCGCTAGGAAAGAGACTGTGTGTTGGTGGGGCTGCCCGAACTCACCGCTCTAGAGCTGAATAGGTACCGTCCTCGCTGTGTTTTTCTGAGAGCAGTTCGCGTTTTAGTGCTTCTTTCGAGGTTTGGCTGAGAACCTTTAATTGATAGTCTTCCCGATCTTGAAGAGTGGCGTATGTCCTAGCTGGCTGGGATAGGGCTTCTCTAGTCAGGATTTTTTCAGGGTTAACTCCTAGAGCTCTGATGTACTCTTTTATGAGGTCGATTTTGCTGGTAAGCTGGGTGTTCAGCTGGGGCTGAACGAGAGCTTCGTAGTGAAGCGTGGGAATCGGTATTATCTGCTGAACGAGCGTATGAAGAGGCTGAAGCTGGGGGGGCTTTTTCCACGCGGGGATCTATCTTGGAAAGTTGAGAGGCAAAGTGTTCTTTCCGAGTTTTCAGTTGTTGGCGATGGTTGCGGAGAAGGAGAAGGCAAGGAGTGTGGTAATTGATGAGAAACCTGAGTGGCTCTTCGTGTGTGGGAGAGACGTGTTCAGGCGAAGCATGGTGAGTGTCATGGGCTCGACGAAGAGCGAGGCTTGCACGCTGGTCGCGAACGCACATAGAGAGTGTTTGGGCCTCGGCAAAATAGTGCGAGACATAGAGCACGGGGAAGGCACGGACGATGTTGTAGTCAGAAACATCGCGGACGTAGGCGATTTTCTGAGATAAGAGAAGTAGGCTCGTCGATAGATGGAGGGGGCAGGAATGATAAAGATTATTCTGTCTGTGCAGAGAAAATTAACACAAGCATAGATGGTGACAGAGCACACTATTCGAACTGGCGAATGAGTACAAAGTTGTTCAAGAACTTAATAATAACAACAAATTTAATGTCCATACCAAAACATTAATTAAAGTTTTTCATAATCTGAGAATGACAGGACTCACGTGCATGACTCTCGTGAGTCTTCTCATCTTAGCTTGGGGGGATAGGAGGACAGATGTCAAGTAGATTCTTGGTATGTGTTGCGATAACACTCATGACTCTATCTGCGCTGATCACACGCGTTCCAAAAAACAGTTACGCGTTGGATAATTCAGGGAGTCTGGGAAATCCAGGCTTTGAGGACGGTGCTGTGCCAACCGAGAAGACGTGGACAAGGCCATTCGACCCGGTGGATCCTACTGGAGGTCTTTATACGTCTCTAGCTCTGGATCCGTTTGATAACACTCCTCACATAAGCTATTACAGCAATGGAGATTTGAAGTATGCCACTCTAAGTGGCGGCGTATGGATCATTGAGACTGTAGATTCCGTGGGAGATGTGGGCCTATATACATCAATAGCTCTGGAACCGAGGGGAGTGCTGTCCCCAGACATTCACATAAGCTACTACGATAGAACGAATGGGGATCTAAAGTATGTTACTAAGAGTGGCGCTACTGGCGCATGGACCACCCTGATTCTGGATGGAGACATCTCGACCACTGCCATCTGCGATTCAACATCGCTTGTATGCGGAGGGACGCTAGGCGACGTCGGCCTCTATACATCAATTACCCTAGATATCCTTGGAAATGTTTACGTAAGTTACTACGCAGAACATGCAGAAGAGATAAGGTTGGCATACACCGGCGAGAGAATCGATCCTAGTTTTTGGCAGGTCGAGAGAGGCCCTCAGGCACGAGTTGGAGGTGAATCCACCTCTATCGTCTTGGATCTCCTATTCATGAATCCTATCATAGCTTACTTCGATCTTAACTGTCAATTTTTGAAGCTTGCCATGTATGATCGTGCAGACGCTTTTGGTTTCCCCATAGTCGATAACCCTTATCCTGATTGGGGCGTAGAAATAGTCGGAAGTGGCTCAGCATTTGTAGAGGATATATCTCTGGCTCTGGACAGCGGAGGCGAACCTCACATAAGCTATTCTGATGCTGGTTATACGTTGACAGGCGCGTTGAAAACCGATGTTTGGTATGTTAAGAAAGAGTGTTTGGGAATGGGCTGTATGAGCCAACCCACATCGACTCAACCGACCGGAGAGGGTACATGGAACTTCGAGGTCGTAGATTCTTTAGACCCCGTTCGCGGTCATACCTCTATAGCAGTGGACTCATCTCGCGACCCTCACATAAGCTACT
The DNA here is from genome assembly GCA_030587605.1 of Candidatus Njordarchaeum guaymasense. Lineage (GTDB taxonomy): Archaea > Asgardarchaeota > Njordarchaeia > Njordarchaeales > Njordarchaeaceae > Njordarchaeum > Njordarchaeum guaymasense. The sequence goes on along the minus strand of JAUQYT010000149.1, from coordinate 2,099 downwards.
CCGGGCTGAGACATGCTAGCAAAAGTGACGGTGTGTGGACCATCGATATCGTAGACTCTGGGGCAGAAGTGGGGTTATTTACGTCTATAACCAGGGATGCTGATGACAACCCTCACATAAGCTACTATGATGCCTTGAATGATGAATTGAAGTATGTGAGAGGCTCGCCACCGACTGCACCGATTGATCCATGGCAATTCGGTCTGAACCCTGTAGTTGCACAAAGCATTATAGTTCACTCCGGATCTTTTGCTGCAGCAATGCCCAGCTCGGCCTCGCTCTTCCAAGACATATCTCCCCCAGCCTGTGCCCAATCCATAAGAGTATTCGGAAAAGGATATGGACATGTAGCGCTTAGAGTTGACTATTCTGGTGGATCACCGCACGTCCAACAAGTTACGTTGCCGACAACTCCTGATGTTTGGGGGGAAACAATGATAAATCTTGACCATACTAGGCTCGTAAGAAGAGTTACAGTGGTCACAGGAGCCGTCAACCCGATCCCAAGCCTCGGCACCGTGGTTGGTGCTGATGGACATACACCAATACCGCTGGGGATTGTCCTAGATGACTTTGAATTAGTGCTATTAGAGCCCTGCCCAACTGTGAGTGTTGCTTCGGCAACTGGAGTAGGTGATGTGACATTCTCTACGAGCTCTGGACAATTCCAAAGTCTCACTGCCATCTCCGAGGCAGATCTGCCATCAGACGCGGGGAAGCCAACAGGCGTAATCTTCCCGTTCGGCTTCTTCTCTTGGACAATATCTAACCTAGCGCTGGGCGAGACTGTGACTATAACCATAACATTCCCCTCGAACGTCCCTTCTCCCTCACAGTACTGGAAAGTCATTAGTAACGTATGGACTGACGTAAGTTCTCTCATTGGCGACGATGATGATGATTGTGTACTTACTATTACCATTACTGATGGGGGGCTTGGGGATGCTGATGGAGAAGTTAATGGCGAAATATCGGATCCTGGAGGGGTCGCGATTACGCATGCACCCGAACCACCATCGTATTGGGTTCTTGTAATCGGAGGTATTATCGTGTTTGTTTTGGTCCTTGCACACATGGCTTTTAGATACAGAAAAAAACGCCTGCCACAGCCAAGTTGAACTGTCCGCTCGCGACGCTCATATTCTCCAAAAATCATGCGTGTGCTACTAATGTAGCTATTCGTCCCATGCTTGAAGTAGAGGTTCCGATCTTGATCCAGTATGCAGAGAACTTTCCAAGGAAAATCTTGAGGTTCTTATGAACTACCACACGAAAATATTGTTAACCAGAGAAAAAAGAGGGGGTCGATCAACGGTACGCATTCAACTCTAGAATGGTGGGGCTGCCCGGATTTGGACCGGGGTCAAGAGAGCCCAATTGGAGAGCGCTTCTTGTCTCCTAGCCTAGACCATGCTAGCCGACAGCCCCAGATTGCTCTTGTTCTGTTGCTTTAAGGATGTAGGGGGTATAGATAAGATTTGAGCCAAGTTTCTGGGCTTATTAGTCTCAGTGGATCTGTCTCTTTATGAAGCATTGCATCACTTTGGGGCATATGGCGCATTCGTCTGGGATGTCGGCGTTATCGGGGAAGTCTCCTAGGAATCCTAAGCCATGCTTGCACTGTGCGGGTGCCTTCTGGCTGATGTTGAAAACGTCCTCCACTTGGACTAGTTTGGGGTTGTTCGGATCTTCCACAACTATTTCGATTTTTGATCGGCAGTGGGGGCAGGCATAATAGGTTTCTCTGATCAGTTTTGTTGTGTCGGTTAAGACTATGGGTTTTTCAAAGGTTTTGTTGCACATTGCGTAGGGACAGTGAAGTTTGCCTGTTTGATGAAGGGCGCCCATGGCTGAGAAACCTCAATATGGCTTGATATGCCTAAGTATTACTGATTCATATCGAGCCTACGTAAACTAATAAACATTATCGCACACAAGCACAACACAAATACAGTAACATAGCTTTAGAGCTTAGAGCCTTCTGCCCATGCTCAAGGAGATGTAAGACACATGAGTTGGGAGCAGTATCTTAACGACCCGTTGTGGCAAATACTTGTAGACACAGTCCACACGATGGTTATGTTTCCGCATCACAGAGC
>JAUQYT010000074.1 GCA_030587605.1 Candidatus Njordarchaeum guaymasense | reverse complement strand
ATCTTACACTGAACTATTTGGCTGTTGGATATTCAGTGTTCTCAACCTACTCTTCCCCAAGCAAGGTTTCCCCTATGACCTCACCAAAGTCGAGGGGTGGGCGCAGATGATAACTGATCACTCAAATAGAATTCGAGCAGAAAGGAAATTGCCTCTACTTGATCAGGGGCAGGTTTACACATACCTTAGACAGCAAATCGATGGCGGTGCGATTTCCATTGTACCTACGCAAATTACGACGGGTATGCTGCAGTTCCATAATAATGTACGAAGTTTTGAACCAGACGAACCATTTTCTTTCATGCTGGGGCTTGCGTCCGCACTCAAGGAAATCTTTGAGAGCGCATAGTTTGCAAACAGGAACATCCCAGCCAATCGTCGAAAGTTGAGGATGATAGGTTCGAAGTATCGATGGTTGCTTTGAATTGGAGTCCTAGTCTGCGAAAAGGCTAAACCTTAAAGGGATACTATGCGACTCTTCAGGTGGGATAGTTAACTTGTACTGGCCATATCAGAAGCCCAAAAAATGCTGGAAGTGTGGCGGGGGCAAAATGTGGATACCTGAATCCAACAAATGGATTTGTCCAATATGCGACAAGCCGCCAGTATCCCCCCCACCGATGTATCCTCCGTACGGTTATACCCCTCGTCAACGACCTGTCTATCGTGGACCTCCCACTCCAATGTACCAAAGACAGCAAAATCCCATGTACCAGCCGCCCCTGATGACTTATCAAAGGGCGACGCCTGCCGGAAACAAGCTCTGCATCTACTGTGGTAACACGATGAGAGAGGACGAAATTATCTGCCCGAAATGCATGCAAAAGGCCATGGTGCTGTAGATCAGCCCTAGTGGTCACCTAGAGAATTAATCATCCAAGTGCTATTGTAGTCAGCCCCCTACCTAGTGTGCAGTATCTACCGTCTCAGACCAACTGACAGCCATCACAAGGATCCTCCGCAGAGTTAGGTTGAGTAGTGAACACGCCATCTTTTATTCCTGAGCGGAAGAATACAGAGCCTTAGTGTAGGAGAATGAATAGTGACCTGAGGATTTGCGTGATTGGAGCCGGCAAGATGGGTGAGGCTCTAGTACATAGTTTGATTTCAAAGAATGCCATAGTTCAGAGTAGACTACTTGCAGCTGACGTACTGAAGGATCGTTGTGAGTACATATCGAAGAGATACGAGATAGAGTGCAGTACCGATGTTGCCAAGATAGCACACAAATGCAACGTAATCATTATTGCTGTGAAGCCTAAGGACATCCGAGCTCTTGCCGAGACAATCGGCAAATTTGTGACATCGAAACAACTGGTTATTTCTATAGCTGCTGGTGTCTCCTCTGATTCCTTGTCTAAGATTCTCGGCAGCGATATACCAGTCATTCGTGCGATGCCGAACATAGCTATACTTGTGGGTGAGGGCATGATAGCCCTAGCCAGAGGGCCGAACAGCACGAGTGGACACATGGCTTTGGCTGAGAAAATCTTCAGTTACACCGGACGCGTAACCGAAGTAGATGAGAAGCAGATGGATGCGGTGACGGCTCTGAGTGGAAGCGGTCCCGCATACGTCTACACTATAATAGATGCTCTAAGTGATGGGGGAGTAAAGGTTGGGCTGCAAAAAGAGTTAGCGACTCTCTTGGCGGCCCAGACTGCTTTGGGGGCGGCCAAGATGATCCTCGAAACAAAGGAACACCCAGCCAAACTACGGGATATGGTAATGACGCCTGGTGGTACTACAGTGGAGGGGATCTTACAGCTTGAAAAAGGTAATGTACGTGCCTCCTTGATGGAGGCCATCGTTAAAGCAACCAACAAATCGATAGAACTACGCAAGAGCCAAGAGACAAGCTGACAAGACTTGGAAAAGATCGGCATACTTGTTATAAGTTATGGCTCAAGAGATGTTGCTATCATAGATGCACTGTCTCGCAGCAAAGAATACAGCATGGAGTTTTACATAGTCGACAAACAACGCAACCCTTTCAACCTCGGAACGGTTGATAAATTAGGGAAACACATAGTCATCCCTGACCTCTCAATTGTTGAGATCTGCAGCTTCGCTGAAAGATATAGAGACAAGATAGACTTCGGTATAGTTGGTTCCGAAACCCCGATAATACAGGGTATAAGGGATCTTCTTGAAGAAAGAACCGGAATCCCTCTTGCATGCCCGACAAGGAAGTACGCGATTGAAGCCAGCAAGGTCGCACAACGCATACTACTTCAAGAATGTTGGCCCAAAGCCAACCCCACGTTCAAAGTATTTGATCCAAAAGAAATCGGTGACAACCCCAAGACCGAGTTCAAGGATTGGCTATCGGAATTAGAAGGGCCAGAAAGAGTTGTGATAAAGCCTGACAGGCCCGGATTTGGCAAGGGAGTAGGCGTTGGCGGTGAACATTTCAAGACTGCAGAGGAAGCGTACGCGCACTTCAAATCAATATACGAAGCTGGTGGAGGCGAAAAAGTCATCATAGAAGAAAAGATTGACGGTGAAGAATCGAGTTTCCAAGCTCTCTGCGACGGGAAACATCTCGCGGTTCTCCCCGAGACTCGGGATTACAAAAGAGCCTATGAAGGAGATGAAGGCCCAAACACTGGTGGGATGGGGTCCTACAAAGGCGAGGGGGAGCTACTTCCTTTCATGGAGCCCTCAGATAGGGAAGAGGAGATCAAAATTGTCGAGAGAGTCTTCAGAGAGCTAGCTGGAAATGGAAACAATCCCAACCTAAGAGGTCTTCCCTTCTATGTTGCTTTCATGCACTCAGATGAAGGCCCGAAAATTCTTGAAATAAATAGTCGGCCAGGAGACCCAGAAATACAGAATATTCTACCGATAATAGACCAAGATTTCATTGAGGTCTGCCTAAACATAATCGACGGAAAACTTCATTCAGTCAGGATAAAGCCCCTCTCCAGCGTAGTGATCTACAAGGTTCCTCCATCTTACGGGAACTACTTCAGACAGTTTCCTGACAAAGTATCTAGAGACGCGGTTGACTCACCAATTCACCTTGACAAAGCATTGAAATTCGTAGAAGAGAACCCCGAGAATCTCAGACTCTACCCCGGCTCCATAGAAGTTCGGCCTGATGGAAAATCCTACTCTCTTTCTTCCAGAACAATCTGTTCGGTGGGAATTGGAGAGACAATAGAGGAAGCCAGAGGATTTTCCCTTGAAGCCATCAATAAAGTTCTTGGAGGATCCCTTTGGTATAGAAGTGACATAGCTTCCCAAGAACACATAAACAAGAGTATCGAACACATGAAGCAGTTGAAGGTCAAGTGAAGAGGATCTTCATAACAGACTGTGAAGGACCCGTATCAAAAAATGACAATGCCTTCGAACTCGCAGAGAAGCTGGTCCCGGAAGGCGCTAAGCTCTTCGCTCTTATCAGTAAATACGATGACATTCAGTCCGAACTTGTAAAGAGACCCGGCTACAGAGCCGGCGACACACTAAAGCTCATCCTTCCTTTCCTAAAGGCGTACGGCGCGACAAATGAGCTACTGAGGATGCTCTCAGTCGAGGATATCAGACTGGTGCCGGGAGCCAAGGAAACACTAGCTTTAGTGGGGCAGCTCATGGACATGTTCATGGTGAGCACCAGCTATGAACAGTATATTCAAGCACTCTGTGAGTTGATCGGTTTTCCAGTTGACAATGCTTACTGCACGAAGCTGGATCTTGATCGATTCAAAGTTCCTGATGAGGAGACCCGAAAACTGAGAATGTGGACGAGCGAGCTTGTCAAAATGCCAGTTCCAACGATTCCGGCTGGCTCACGATCCATTGGAGACTTGGCGGAAATTGATCAAGAGACCGTGAAGTATCTGGATAACCTTTTCTGGTCAGAGATACAGAAAATGCAGGCGGGAATCATCATCGAAGAAGTCAGACCTATTGGCGGAGATGAGAAAGTCCAAGCTGTAAAGGAGATAATCAAAAGGAACGCAGCATCAATCTACCAAGTGATCTACGTAGGCGATAGCATAACAGACTCAGCTCCGCTGAAATACATTAGGGAAAATAACGGTCTTGCAGTGTCCTTCAATGGAAACGAATATGCAATCAAGGAGGCGGAGTTGGCAGTTATTTCAGGCAACGCATTGGCAACTTACATATTGGCTGCGGCTTTCGACAAGGATGAGAAGAATTCTGTGAAGGAACTTGTGGCTAACTGGGGCTATGGAAAGATAGAGGAGATAGTTGGCCAACAATTGAGATTGACAGTGGAGGAAGTGTACAAAAACAAACTGCCAATAGTCGAAGTAATCACCGATGACAATAGGGCAAGACTGATAGATATGAGCTGCAGCTTTAGGAAAGAAGTTAGGGGAGAAGCCGTAGGTAGCTTAGGATAGTATGAGTAGGAGTTTACGGCCATGGGAATCGAAAAAGTAGAAGATACTTACGCAGAAGCATTTGAAGGCGTCTTTGTCAGGATCTTGATAACCGCTGAAGACGAGGAGACTCTGAGGGCTGCTGCTGAGGATTCAACAAGCACACCATCTGTTGTCATTGGGAGAGTCGAGGGTGGCATTGAGCAGTTTATGTCAGAGAAAGAGACTCCTGATGGACGTAAGGGTGCAATAGTTCAGTTCTGGGCAGGTCTTGATCCATCCAAGCCACCGACAGACTCTATCAAGAGATTTGAGATCGAACTCTCCTACAGAATAAGACAAGACATACTCGTTAAGCCATTCACAGCCATCTTCAACTCGCTGGAAGATCCAGCCGGCCAGATAGACACAATGGAGAGGGTTGGCCACTGTGGCGATGGTTACGAGTGGGAGGAAGACTACAAAGGAAGAACGATGATAGATGTGCCAATAATGGTTCCTGACTTCCGCATCGAGAGGCACTTAGGATATGGCTTAGGGGTAATGGGTGGAAACTTCTGGTATATGTGCAGTACCGCCAAAGCTGTTCTTGAGGCTGGAAGGAAGGCTCTGAAAGCAATACATGAAATCGAAGGTGCAGTAACGCCTTTCGACATATGTTCCGCAGGTTCAAAGCCTGAAACAAAGTTTCCTTGGATTGGGCCCACAACCAATGAGGTTTACTGCCCTTCACTCAAAAGCATGCTAGGTAACCGATCAAAGGTTCCTGATGGCGTCGGTTACATTCCAGAAATCGTCATAAATGCCGTCTCTTTGCCCACCGTGGCAAGGGCAATGAGGGTTGGCATAGAGAGCATCTTCGACATGCCAGAGGTTCTTGGAATATCCGCTGGAAATTATGGAGGAAAACTAGGAAGATATAGGATAGATCTGAAAGGGCTGTTCAGTTGAGACTGGATGTCGTAGGCTTTGGAGCACTCAACCTAGACAAGTTGTACAGGGTCAACAAGATAGCCAAAGGTGGGGAAGAGGCTTTTGTAAGAAGCCTAACGGTTTCTCCTGGGGGTTCAGCCGCAAATACTATTGTGGGATTGGCTCGGCTTGGCTCAAGAACAGGCTACATAGGAAAACTGGCCACTGATCCTGAGGGTAGATACCTTCTAGATGACCTCAAGAAAGAGCGTGTCGATGCAAGGGGGGTCATCATTTCAGAGAAAGGAAGAAGCGGTACCTGCATAGGCTTCATAGATAGTAGCGGAGAGAGAGCTCTCTACATCGACCCTGGAGTGAATGATAACATAGTTTTCAATGAGATCAACAGAGACTATGCAGAATCATCTAGGATCATGCACCTAACATCCTTTGTTGGGGATACATCATTTGAAACGCAGAAGAGATTGGTTAAGAGCCTAAAAAGGGCAAAGGTCTGCTTTGACCCTGGAGAACTCTATGCAGAGAGAGGGCTTGAGGCCTTGAGCCCTGTGCTGAAAAGAACCTACGCTTTTCTTCCAAACGAGAGAGAACTGAGGATGCTCACCAGAAAGGGATACGAGGAGGGATCTAAGAGTCTTCTTGCTAAAGGAATAGAGATCATAGCAGTCAAGCTTGGTAGGAAAGGCTGCTACGTCACCGATGGAAGAGAGAACTACCTGATTCCTGCTTTCGAAAGAAAACCTAAAGACACAACAGGAGCAGGCGACGCTTTCTGTGCAGGGTTCATATGTGGGCTACTTCGCGGAAGAGATCTTTACGTGTGCGGCAAGCTAGGAAATTTTGTGGCTTCACGATGTATAAGCAGTTATGGTGCCAGAACAGGGTTGCCTACAGACCTCCCAATTTACTTCTCTAGTTCAAAACCGGCATGAAGCCATCCTTTCTTTCCTGCTTTATAATCCAGAGTCTTTGTATAGCGCATGCCCAAGAGAGTTCTAGCTGCGTTAGTACTTGCTTTACACTGATAATTCAAGCAGTAAACCACGATCGTATCAGTCTTTCTAAGGCACTTCCTCGCAAGACCCTGAAGCCCATCTAGCGGCAAGTTGATGGCGCCAGGAATGTGACCGTTCCTGAACTCCTCTTCTGGCAAGACCTCTACTAGTTTGAATTTCTGCTTGTTGGCGAGCATCTCAAGGACACCCTCTGTCGTGATGAGCTTCACCCTCAAGATACAACACAACAATGGAGTCTTCTGATCTCTAAATTCTCTCTAAAGTGCTATTCTTTCTGGGGATTCTCCTTGTAGCGTAAACAAGAATTCCAATAGAAATGATTGTCATAATAAATGTTGTTAGATCTAGTCCGAAAGGAAAACCCATTTTCCAGCTTTTTGTTTCATTCACGCTTGTGATTACTTCCTCGAATAGGACTATCAACGTGCTATCGCCGATTACTGTAAGGGTTATTGATCTATCTTGATTTCCACATTCAGTCTTGTTTCCAATTGAATCGATGATCGTCAAACCCTTCCTTACGAACCGCCTTGCACCGATGTTCGATTCCTCTGTCGCCATTTCCAATGCGTGCTTACCGGCGCGAATTTGCAGGGTGAGAGACGTGTTTTCTAGGCGGTACCTAGTATTGTCCAAGAATAGGTCTATCGGAACTCCTCTTGGTGAAGTCTGTATCATGAGAATAATGAATCCCGAAACTATTATGCAGATCGAGACGGAGTCTGAATAGGAACCTCCATTCGCTGTGACAACTATTGAGTGCTCACCGTGGGATGCTGAGGATGTTGCTTGTACGGTTACTGGACAATAGATTCTTGAACCTGTGGAATTCAAGAATATTGGTGTTCGCAGTTCGACTGAAATCCCTTTAGGAGCAGTAACTTCAAAGTCCACTCGGCCTCTATAGCCAAGAGACGCTATCGAGAATAGGAATTTTGAATCATACCCTGGCCCTACACTGAAACAGTGTGTTGGCCCAGTTAGTTCAAAACCTTCTGTTGGTGCACTTACCGCCTTGAACCCTTGGTAGACATTGAAGCTGGCGATCGACAGAAGAAGGCACAGATAGAATGGTCTGGTCTTGATTGTGCTCAAAATCACGCTCATCCGCCAGGTTTCAAGGACTGCAACTCAATACCATGGCTCCTTTCACCAACTAGTTGTTTGGTGTAGCCTGTGCCTTCGAACAACGCTATCCTGTGAGGCTCTCGATCTCAGCTGAAAATCGAACAGCTATTCATTGTATTGGTTCAATCGATCAGCTGTCTCTTGATTTGGCTTACGGCGTATTGCTAATCCAATTAAGATCGTTAACATTTTCCTTTATTTCTCTTAGTTCTCTCAATGGCGGTATCAACTCAATCATTGATTGTTTAATTTTTTCCCAGATTATTCCTTTAGGCTTTTCATATTTCTTCTTCACCGTGACCTCCTTGGTCGGAGTGACGATCAGATCGACTATCGTGTCATACTCCGTCATAGGTATCTGCTCGTTCACTAGTTGACAGTCGTGTACGACTGCTATGATCGGTGTCTCCTCGTTTACTGCTCCAACTTCCCTGAACATTGCCCACTCTAAATCGAAGTATCCGTGACCCTTGCCGTACCTTACGCCATCGTAGTTTATTATCGAGCCCCCTGTAACCATAAGGGCCACTTTTGTTTCTGCAATCTCTCTGAGTGTGATTGGTTTTCCGAATCTGTCGGCACCGTCAAGAGTTGAGGCGAAGTCCTCTTTGCCTTGAGGGACTGTATCCGCTGATAATCTGAGGAAGCCTCTGGCTATGGAGTATGTGGGTATGACGTAAGTCTTGCCGTCGAGGAGGGAGAGTTCCCTCAGTTTGGTTAGGTTGTTATCTGGAGTGATCATTAAGGTGTTTGCTTTCCTGTAGAGTTCCATCTTCCTTATTTTTTCAGCGCATATTTCGCTTCCATCAAAGTCGGGTATGAACTGCGAGAAGTTCCAGTGGAATCTAGAGTCTGGTTTGGCTACTTTGATGAGTTCATTCCAGATTTCATGTCTAAGGCTTGATTTCGAGTCTTCCGTGTTAGTTCACCTTGGAACAAGAAGTGGCTCAAGCTCACCCACAGTCAATATACCTTGGAGATCTGGCGACAAGCTGTTTGCCAACATGGTTATTTGTGGTGGAGTCAGGAATGTCTTTTTGAGTAGACCCGTTTTCGAGAAGATGTCCCTCACTGTGTCATCTATTAGTATCTTTCCATCAGACATTACCATAGCCCTGTCCATGTGTTCTGCGACGAGCCTCATATTGTGTGTTATGACTATCACAGTTTTTCCTTCTTTGTTGAGTCCATCTAGGAGATTCATTATCGATTCTGACTGCTTCATGTCTTGGCCTGTTGTTGGCTCATCAACTATTATGATCTCAGGTGCCATGACTAGCACCGTTGCTACTGCGAGCCTTTGTCTTTGTCCTTTGCCTAGGATAAAGGTCTCCGAGTCCTGCAGCTCCGCCATTTCTAGTTCTTCGAGTACGTGTCTGACCCGGCCTTTTACCTCCTGCTCTCTGACTCCTAGGTTTCTCAATCCATAGGCACATTCTTCATAGACGGTTTGGCAGAAGATTTGGTGGTCTGGGTTTTGGTATATGTAGCCGATTCGGGTTGCCAAGTCTGTGATGCGTGTTCTTTTGGTGTTCTGGCCGAAGATGTAAACGTCGCCTTGCGTTGGTTTCAGGAGGCCAACTAGATGTTTGACTAGTGTGGTCTTTCCAGATGCGTTCTGTCCAATTAGGGCAATGTACTCTCCCTTTCTTATCTCGAAGTCAATCCCTTTCAGAGCTTCTGTTCCATCAGGGTATGTGAACCTTAGGCTTTCCACCTTCACTATTGTATCTTGGGCTGACGTAGACATGTAAGTGTCTTTTTTCTTGTAGGGAACTACGCGCGCGCGTAACGAATAATGCTTCTTCAAATATGTTGTAGCCTGCTCAATTGTTACTGGAAGGTTTTGGGCCGCGCCTTCACTGAGCCTATAGGAGATCTCAGTCACTTGAGGTGGGAATACGCCACGATCCCGCAACAGTTGAACATCATCGAAGAAGCCATCGCGAGACCCTTGCTTCACGATTTGCCCATGGTCGAGTAGTATTAGTCTGTCGGCATATTTGGCTAGTTCCTCAGTGTTATGTTCTACCACTATGAGTGTGGTTCGGTATTTCGATCTCAGACCATCGATTATTGAGAATACTTCGCTCTTGCCTATTGGATCGAGATCTGATGTTGGCTCATCTAGAATTAGTATGTCGGGCCGGAGAGCAAGGAAAGAAGCTATCGCTACTCGCTGTTTCTGTCCTCCAGAGAGTTCGTATGGGTATCTTGTAGTATAATCTTGCATCCGTGTTATTTCAAGTGCTTCTTTGACCCTAGCCTCGATCTCCTCTCTTGGGAGAGCGTAATTCTCCATTGGGAAGGCCACTTCATCCTCGACGGACATCGTAACAAACTGGGTCTCAGGATCTTGGAAGACTATTCCAACTCTGCGAACTATTTCTCTCAGAATCGTTCTGGATGTGTCCATGTTGTAGACGGTTACTTTGCCTCGATGCTCTCCTTTAGTCATGTGAGGAATAAGACCCGCTAAACACAGACAGAGGGTTGTCTTGCCCGCTCCGCTCGGACCGACTATCCCAAGGAATTCACCCTCCCCGACGGTCAAGTTCACATCCTGCAATGCCCAGTCTTTTCCAATCTCATATTTCCAGCTTAGGTGTTCAACTGAGATGGCAGATACCACAATCTTACCCCGCAACAGCTATGTTTAGTGGCCATCCTGGAAATGTCAAGACTCCAAACCAGAACCTCAGCATGGAAGCGGCTACAACAGTGAGGACAATTGCTGCCGCGACTAGAATGTCCCTTGTTTTGATCTCATATTTGTGCAAGTAAGTTCTCTTACCGGTCACCGCGAAGCCTTTGGCTTCAACAGCATAGGTTGATTCGACAACTCTTCTGAGAGCTATGAATATCAGCGGAATCAGAATTCTGCTGTAGCGTCTCGCTCTCGAGACTATCGATCCCCGTGAGAATTCTGTCCCACGGAGAACCATCGCATCCCTGATCTTGGTGTAGTCATCGATGAAGATTGAGGTTGATCTGAACGCCAAAGTGAAAATGAATGCAAGTGCAAAGGGTAGATGGAGTGTGATTATCCCATAAGTTATGTCTCTATCGCTCGTTGTGCAGAGGATGAGGGTGGACCCCAGCAGCATCGTCAAGTACCGCAGTATCATAGTGAAGGAGAAGAGCAATGTCATGTCAGAAACGTAGGTTCCCCAAGGGAACGAGTACAATATCTGACCTGGTATTTTGCTGGTGAAGATATAGGATATTATGACGGCTTGGCTGACTATGACAAGGACGATGATGAGTCGCCATATCCGCATGAGCGGAACCTTGGCAAGTCTAAATGTAACTAATACCAAACCTATTAGAATCAGGAAAGGGATTGGTGCTTCAATGATGAGAGCCACTGTATTAACGCCCAACATCAAAGCCAGTTTTGGTAGCGGGTGAAGCTTATTCAGCGGAGAGTCCTTCGAGATATGGACGAACATCGACCTTTGCGACATGGTCTGAGCCCTAAAACAAAAAAGGAAGGGGCTCCTCAGGAGAAGAGACCCTTCACATAGTATGGGAAGGTTTTGAAGTATTTTGTTGCAGTCTTCAGAAGCAGGGTTCCTATGATTAGGACCGCAGCAGAGTCTCCGATCGTATAGGCCACTACTCCCCATTTCCAAAGGTTAAATGTTATGGTTCCAAAGCTGTAGTTGACGAAGTGGATCCACATTGATGCAAGGCATGTAGAAATCACCACTGAAACTACCCATATCGCCTGATCTCTTCTAGTCTTCAATTCGGGATCAGCTTTGGTGGCTCTGAAGATTGCGAGGTTGATTAGGGGGGCGAAGAAGTCGCCCAGAGCGCCATCAGCCCAGACTTGGAATGTAAACCCGAAGAACGGACCCATTCCAATGAAAGTCCCGATATGACCTGCGAGAGCCCCCCAAAATCCAAACCATAGAGTCAGTGCAAAGTAGAGTCCAGCAGGGATCCAGAATCCCGATCCCCCGGGCAATCCTGGTATTGGGACTATGATTATTGAGAAGAGGGCGGCTCCAGCGCAGATGCCCCCGAAGACTCCAGCGACCACCAAGTGTCCAGGTTTAACTCCGTCTTTACCCATCGTCTCCATCTGATGGATCTCCCTCTATATCCATTTCATGAATGTCGCTTGGGCGGCGTAGGATATCACTAGGAAGACAGTGACGACGACCATGAATATGGCGAAGGCCTTCGAGAAGCCGTAGTATCTGCTTGACTTGCTAAGCTTTTTCGTCCATAGAACAGCTACGACTGCTATGATAGCATATAGTATTGTCACCAGCTGAAAAAACTGCGCGTAGGGCAGCGGTAAGTTTGCCATCCAATTCTCCTCCAGATATTGTTTCCAGCCAGTGTGCGACAAGCTGGAACGCGTTAACTAATCTAGTCTCTGAGAATATATCGTTTTTCAAAGTTACATTCGCCACTTTAGAAAGAGGTAAACCGTGTCTCCTTCAGTTCTAGCCAGAGAGCTTCAAAGCGTTTATTAGTGCTATCTTTCAGATCTCCTCTGTGTGTGGCTTGACAGGCCGAAAGCTGGGCAGGCGCCGCTTTGTTATGCCGGCGCTTCGGTTGCTGCTGTCGCCATAGGATCCTACATGTATTACACATCGCGTCCTGAGCCAAGCGTATCGGTTTCGTCGTCCACACCAATATCTGAGGTGAAAAAAGATTTGGTCATGAAGGTAAGTCCTAAAGACCAACTCAAACCAAAGGGTTTGAAGGGAATATCAGATCAACAGATCGAGTATCACTTTGAGACGCACTACAAGGGATATGTCAACAAGATAAGTGAGATATGGGAAAAGCAGCAGACAGTAGATCTAGGCAAGGCGAACCAGAACTACAGCGATTATAGAGAACTAAAGGTTGAAGAGAGCTTCAACTGGATGGGAGTCGTCCTCCATGAACTCTACTTTGAGAACATAAAGGATGGCCAAGGAACAAAGCCCACAGAAAATCTAACCAAGATGATTGAAGAAACCTTCGGTTCATTCGACAAGTGGAAGGCGGACTTTAAGGCGTGCGGGATAGCTCTGCGCGGATGGGCCATCCTTGTATACGACCTTTCAAGCAAGAGACTCATTAACAATGGCTTGGACGCCCATAATGTCTATGGATTCCTTAACGCGGTTCCGCTTCTGATCTTAGACGTTTACGAACACGCATACTACACGGACCAGGGGCCTAAGAGGGCGCCATACATAGATGCGTTCTTCGAGAATGTCAACTGGGACATTGTGAACAAGCGACTAAACGCCGCTATGAAGTCATCTACATAGAGGCACCTTAAACAAAGTGAGAATTGCTCATGAAACAGGCGCAAACATAGCGGTGAGCATGTACAGCGAACCCATCATGACCTAAACTCTGGAGAACACCGAAATAATAATCAAGATGGAATTGGTTGATAGGAAAGTAGAGTCATGTAGTGCGCCAATTACATTGGAAGACGTCCCCATATTTCTCGACGCAGGGATCTGCAGTGGGCTTAGAATTCAGTCTTCTGAACTGGGATCTAGCTGAGTCTAAGAGGAGTTCCTTTTTGAAGGTTATACAAAAATTTCAGCCACGCCGTTAGCATGTTGAGATCAAAATCTATGTAGCGTTGAAAGCTGCACTGTAATGCAACTTGATAGACCAGCTGTATTCCAGATTGCAGGGGCTTTTCCTTGGTGCATTTGTGAGGAACACGGCAAGATTTGCGAGAATCTTAGCGTACGAGCGCGCGTAAGGATTCGAAGGATAATTGCTGACCATAAGGAGGTTAGAGCACTCAAGCAATCTGGAATCTACATGGGCGATGGGAAGCTACACATATACTTGGATTCATGATGGATTCAGGGCAATCTCTTGAGGCGGTCCATCGGACTCTCAGTCATTATTGAGCAGGAATTGAAGGATATAATTCATTCTGAACCTTTCTGAAACCTGAGAATCTTGTTCTGGCCCTCTTCAGTCTATTTGGTGAACCCCTGCCCTATCTTAATCTCCACGCCGACCGTCCTCTTGACAAGCTCAGCAAGCTGGTCTGCTCTGGGTTTCTTTCCTCGCTTCCCTAAGATAGAGACTATAAGCGGATATTCTCTTCCCCTTCTGACTCTGCCGATGATGGGCCTTAGCCACTCGTTTATCTCTTCTGTGACGAATATGAGTGAGATGTCCTGCGCTTGGAGTAGCTTTGTCAATCGTTCCTCGGCTTCCTCTCTATTGTTGACTGCGAAACTGTTCCTTATTCCAGTAATCTTGAAGTAAGTTGCAGTCTCCCTGTCCGCTAGTACCCCTATCGTCGCCATTAGCTTCGAGTCAACCCTCACTTGTTGCCTCAGGTAGACGCTTTCTTCCCTTTAAGCTTCTTTAAACTTTCAGTTCCACCCTAGAACTGTTTTAGAATATCTTTTTCCTCCATAGTCCTGTTGCAGTAGTGGCAACGCAACCGTACTGGTTCTACTTCTTGAACGTGGAAAAGGGAACCTGCTGGTTCCCTTGAGTTGAGTATGCATGAGGGGTTGCTGCACTTTATTATTCCTTTGATGTCTTTGGGTAGGCTGACTTTCTTCTTGTCTACGACATCATATCCACGAATGATGTTGATTGTTGCTTTGGGGCAGATCAGGGCTATCTTGTCTACATCTTCGGGCTTGAGTTCTCCCCCCTCGATCTTGACTATATCCTTTTTGCCGATGTGTTTGCTGGGTACGTTCATCACCACTCCTACGGTCTTGCCTTCTTTACCTGTGATGTTGAGTATCTTCAGCACGTCGAGGGCGTATCCAGCGACGATGTGGTCTATGACCGTCCCGTTTCTGATCTTCTTTACGTAGAGTTCAGCTTTACCAGCCTGAGCCATGGATCCTCACCGTTCAGTTCCAATCAATATATTTGATGGTGACTTAATAGAATCTATCCTGACCGAGTATCTAGCTGAGAGGTTCATTTCCAAACTGATGACTCTCCAGCCTCTCCTTATCCCTAGCGTGAGCGAGGTAGTATGATATTGCGTGGGCTATCTTTTCTCCCTCAACAAGGAAGGCATCATGTCCATAGGTTGACGGAAATTCATAGTAGACGACCTCTTTGTCTGCCGCACGTAATTCATTAACCAGCTCCTCGGACTCTGAGGGTGGGTATAGCCAGTCTGATGTGAAGGAAATTACTAGGAACCTCGATTTTGTGGCTCTGAAGGCCTCCTTGACTGAACCGTAACCGTCGGAAATGTCGAAGTAATCTATTGCTTTGGAGATGTATAGGTAGGAGTTTGCATCGAACCTTTTCGTGAAGGTCTCTCCTTTGTAGTGGATGTAGCTTTCCACTTGAAATTCGGGCTTGAGGCTGAAGCTGAGTTTCTGTCTCTCTTGGAGTCTTCGTCCAAATTTCCTTCGAAGTGTCTCGTCGCTTAGATATGTGATGTGGCCAATCATCCTCGCCACTGCTAGGCCATCAATAGGCGGATTCTTTCCGTAGTAATTACCGTGTCGCCAGTTTGGGTCGCTCATGATCGCCCTGCGGCCAGCCTCATGGAAGGCTATGTTCTGCGGCGACTGACGAGCTGCGGCAGCTATAGGGATGCAAAGCGCTACCCGATCGGGATATGCAACGATCCATTGCAGAGCCTGCATACCGGCCATTGACCCTCCGACAACAGCCAGCAATTCATATATGCCCAAGTAATCGATGAGTTCCTTCTGTGCTTTCACCATATCCTTTATTGTGACCATCGGAAAGCCGAGGCCGTAAGGTCTTTTCGTCTTG
>JAUQYT010000298.1 GCA_030587605.1 Candidatus Njordarchaeum guaymasense | reverse complement strand
CGGAGGATTACCTTTTCGCCTTCAGGGTTCCCCTTCACTGCTTCATGTGCTGCCCCCTTCAGGCTGAACCGCAGCCCTGCGTTAACAAGATTCAAAGCCGCGTTCTCATCCCTGTCCACGACCCTGCTGCAACGTGGACAGTAGACCTTCCTCTCCGCGCATTCGGTTATTGGTGAACCACATGTCGCGCAGACTAAGGATGTCCTGGACGGGTTAACATGATAGATGGGAATTCCTTCCCACATGGCTTTATATTCTATTTGTCGTTGTAGTTTAGCGAAACTCCAACTGTTCATTCTTGCTCTGTAATTTTTGCCTTGTCCATTCCCTTTTCGGTGAAGCTTCCGTATGCCTCTCAGATTCTCCATGACGATGCCAAATTGCTTCTCCTTAGCTTGTTTAACTACGCCTGCTGAAGCATTGTGCAGTATCCAACCAACTTTGGTTCTCTGGATTCTCCCGTATTTAGCGCAGATTCGTTTCCGTATTCTGTAGTCGTTCCGTCTGAAGCCCATTTTGACCTGCCTACAGTTTTCTTTGATTTCCGTTGCCCTCGAGAGGTTATACTTCTGGATACTGCCCCCTGAATCCGCGATGGTTGCGTTGTCGAGGTTGCTGTCTATCCCAATTAATCCTTTGGGTTCGATCTGAGAAGTCTCCTTCGAGTAAGCTAGTGACAGTGTGGAGGAGGTCAAACAGACTGAACGTATAGTATGGCTCTCAATAGACTGCAGTGTGTGGGGGTTCAATGGGATGCAAACGTATTCTCTTGCTCTGATCGGTAGCCTGAGCATGCCTTTGATTACCCTGAAGCCGTAGCAGTCGACGAGCACGAGCCTAGTCGCATAAGGTTTCTTCACCTTCGGTTGCTTCCTTAGCGCATGCCTGTAATTCCTAAGGATGCCAGCAGCTTTGCTAATCGCAGTCAGACGGTAGTACGTTGGCACATCATATTTTGCAAGTTCATGATAAGTCCTCTTTGAAAGAGCCTTCATCGACGTAGCGTTCTCAGCCAAGCCAACCCGTATGCAATCATTCACCATCTTCCTAAACTCTTCTAAGAGGCTGATAATTCAGGAGACAGCGAATAGCTTTGCCTGACCGCCTTCACTACTTGCATATCTAGGCAAGGCATTCTCATGCATAAAAGCTCACCACCCGAAGAGTTAACAAAAGTTCTAATTACATGTTTCTGTGCTCTGGGCAAACTTCTTGGAGATGATATATTCCAAAAGCAGATTGCGTTCAACTTTCAGGTTCGGGACTTTGCTTCTGCTTGGCGAGCTGCTCATATATCTCACGACGAATATCCTTTGAGAGCATTGGTAGAAATGGTCGAGCTCTCTCAATCTCACTGAGATCCAGTTCTGCCACGACTGAGTCCTCCTCGTCGTATTTCGCTTTCGCGACGACAGTCCCTGAAGGCGAGATTATGTGCGAACCGCCCCAAAACAATAGGTTCTCCTCGACGCCTGCGAGATTGCAGAGGATAACAAAGACACCGTTCTCTATTGCCCTAGCCCTGGTTAGGACCTCGAAGAAGTCCCTCCTGGCGCTTGGCGAAGCAGTGGGGTAAACTAGGATTTCCGCTCCGCCTGCGGCAAGTAGACGCGCTAGCTCTGGAAAGTAGATATCGTAACATATCGCGAGTCCTATATTTCCAAGGCATGTTGTGAAAACCTCAGCCTTCGACCCAGGCGTGAAATAACGCTTCTCATCAAACACGCTATGCCCGGGCAGGAACCACTTCCTATACTTTCCAATTAAGCCCCTCTTTCCGCCTATGAGGACAACGGAGTTGTATAGTGCTCCTTCAACCTCCACGCTGGCTTCAGACATGCCGAATATGACGTGTAGTGTCGAGCCTTCAATCAGCTTAGAGACCCTAGATGTAAATGGTCCTGGGATGGGCTCAGCCAAGGCGTAGTGCGAGTCGTAACACAGGTACCCTGTGGCGCTGAGCTCAGGGAAAACAATGAGGTTGATCCCCCCATTCTTGGCCCTGTTTATGAACTTCTTGAAAACGTTGAAGTTGGCTTCCTTGTCTCCGACAGCTGGCTTCATCTGGACGAGCATGACCTTGATCGATCGTTGGAGGCTTTCATTGGTTTGAACTTCTTTTGGGACTTGTGTCACCCTCCTGGTGAATATGTGCAGCTCTGGTTCCTTCATGTGTGCAAAAGAAACTAAAATAACTTTCGTAAAAAAAGGAGAACTGCAAAGCTGGCTCAAGAGAAAGTTCAAGAATCGAGATAGCGAGAATGCAAAGGGCTTACGACAACTGCTCCTTCAAGCCCCTTGCAATCACATCATTCACTCAGAGTCTAAAGATCTTGGCTACACAGTTAGGCGGTTTGAGTCCAACTATCTCATAGTCGTGAGAAGCCTTGGTCACGAGCTCAGCTGTGACAGCGCTGCCCAAACTTATTGTGCAAAGAGGTTTACCACTACCGCTCCTTATGATGCCCTCAGCCATCATTTGCTTGCAGCCATCCCCATTTGGACAATTCTTTATCCGAAGCTCAGTGTAACCTGAATTTGTAGCGCACTCAAAGGATTCTTCATCCAGAAGCTGCATTGAAACAGCGGCCTTCTTGAACTCTAGGAGCGCACTCGTCGTGTCGTCCGTTTTTCCGACGAGTTCGCTGAGACCGTCCAACTCCGTCATCCTCTTCACGATATTTCTTAAATACAATCTAGTTGCAGCGCCAGCCGAGCCTTGAAGCTGGCTCTCAGCTTTTCCAATTCCATACCAGAAAGCGCAATATCCAAACGGGTACTTGTCAAGCTTGCTTCTAGCGTAGTTCGTCGCGTCCTCAAGTGTACTGACTTTCGGCGCTTCTTCTCCGATCTTCCTGCTTACGAAATCAACTACTGCCTCACGTACGAGCTTTGAGAAAACCTCACCATAGATCCCCGCTAGATGCTCGGCAGTCATTGTTCCGAAATTCAGCAAAACTTCAGAGTCCAGTGCTGTTCACCTCTTGAACTTGGTTACTGGGAGGAGTGAGCATATTCGTATTAAGTACGACTGCTTCTTCCTTAAGAACCATTCGTCGTTAGTGTGAATTTCGCAAGAGAGCCGTTATATCTGTGCGACATAAGCAGACGATGCCACACTTCCGCTTCTTTCACAAGCATATTGTGAAGCCATCTCAGATAGTCCTTGCTATTTTATTTCTCTTATTGCGCCGCGGTTTGCAGATGAGATTGTTCTAGCATATAACGCCAGGTATCCTCTCTTGACTTTAGGTTCGGGAGGAGCCCACGATTGAAGTCTCTCTTGGATTTCATCGTCATCAAGTTCAACAACTAGTTTTCTATTTGGAATGTCTATGCTGATCGTGTCCCCCTCTCTGACCACAGCTATTGATCCGCCTTCAACGGCTTCAGGCGAGACATGACCTATGCATGGTCCAGCTGTGCCACCTGAGAATCTCCCATCCGTTACCAGCGCTACAGACTTGTTCAGATCGCTCTCAGAAATGCGCATCGTAACCATGAGCATCTCACGCATTCCAGGACCACCCTTTGGGCCTTCATACCTTATCACGATTACGTCCCCAGGCTTTATCACGTTGTTATCGAACGCGGTGTGACAGTCTTCCTCAGAGTCAAATACTCTCGCGGGCCCACTGTGGACTAGCATACTTGGGTGGACTGCCGACATCTTCACCACGGCGCCTCCAGGAGCAAGATTGCCGTAAAGGACTGCTATACCGCCCTCCTTCATGTACGGTCTGTCAAGAGGTCGAATTATCTCGTCATTTTCAACCTTGGCCGCCTCGATGTTTTCACGAAGCGTCTTCCCAGAAACAGTGGGGACATCGAGGTGCAGCAGTGGCTCAAGTCTCTTCATAATGGCGGGAACTCCCCCCGCCTTCTCCAAAACGGTGAAGTTCATCGGACCGTTAGGTTTCAATCTGCATAGGTTTGGAGTGTCGCGGCTCAGCCTATCGAAGTCGATTAGATCAAGGCCAACGTTCGCCTCGTTTGCTATTGCAGGAAGGTGGAGTGTAGTATTGGTTGATCCTCCGATGGCCATGTCAACTCGAATTGCGTTCTCAAACGCTTCCTTAGTTAATATATCAGAGGGCTTAACGCCCTTCTCTGTTAACCTCATTATCTGAAGACCTGATTCCCTAGCGATACGCATTTCTTTTGACTCGGCGGAGAAGTGTGTTGCGCAGCCAGGGAGGGACATACCGAGGGCTTCAGTCATGCACGCCATTGTGGTAGCTGTGCCAAGAAGGTTGCATGCACCGGGACCTGGGCACGCTGAAGTGACTTTGCCAAAGAATTCGTCTGGTTCTATTTCTCCGTCTTGGAAACGCCTATAAAGCCCAGCGAGGTCGAAGACAACTATTTCTTCTCCCCTGAATCGTCCGGGGCGCATTTGCCCTCCCGTGACAAATATGGTGGGAATGTTTACGCGAGCGGCACCCATGAGCATGCCTGGAACAATCTTATCACACGTACACAAGCACACCATTCCATCGAAAAGATCCGAGTGCCCCTGAACCATCGCCTCAATAGAATCAGCAACCAACTCCCTGCTCGGAAGAGGGTAGCGCATTCCGAAGGATCCCTCAGAGACACCATCGCAAAGTGCAATAGTGTTGAACTCCATGGGCGTTCCCCCGGCTTGTCTAATCCCAGCTTTAACTGCATCAGCGACCTTATCCAAGTGCACATGCCCAACAGTAACCTCGGTCCACGAGTTTGCAACGGCGACTACTGGACGCTGCATCTCTTCCTCAGAGAAACCTGCTCCCCTAAACGTAGGAAAAATAGCTTTTCTGGACAAGTGGTCAGCCCTCCAAAACACATTCAGGAACCACTACAACGTGTGTGTACTGATCGTGTATTTCAAGTAGATTAGCATTATCTTTCAAAATGGATTATGGCCAAGGAGCCAATGATACCGGTTGCGGCAGGAATGATTTCAGAAATCTCCAGAAAAGGATTGCCATGGAGATCGAAAAAGACAATGACGAAAAGAGATGGAAAAAAGGGAGAATTTGACCTTAAGCGATCTTATGGGACTATCAAGACTGAGTGTTTGGCCTTGTGAGCCACGTCGTCGCTAACGCTTCCCAATGCGAAACGCCTAATGGAACTGTGTCCCTTGTCCCCCAAGACTATCAGATCATGTTTTCCTTTCTCTGCTGCTTCAACTATTGAGTCTGATGTAACGCCGCATTCGATTCTCTTCTCTACTGTCAAGTCCTTCTTCTTCTTCAGAGCGTTCATGGATTTTGTAAGAATTGATTCTCCTAGACCCGTGCACACTTGGGGTGCCAGTTCTTTCAACAGAGGCTCTTGGACATTAAGCAACGTTATCTTCGAACCCATCTTCTCAGCAAGCTTAGCGGAGTAATCCAAGGCTACCATCGAATGTTCAGACCCATCAACACAGACAAGCATATTGGACAAGGCAGAAGTCTCCTTAGCAATCAGTGTTGGAACCTTGCTATGCCTAATAACATTCTTTGTAACGCTTCCGAGCGCAAAAGGTTCCTTCTCGTTCTCCCCGTGAGCGCCCATGACTACTAGTCCATACCCCTTCTCTGATTGTTGCAGGATAGCCTCGGCGGGGTCCTTCCCTCTAATGGTTATTGAATCCACTTTAACCTTCTCTTCCTTGAACACTGCTTCCGCATCACTCACTATTCTCTCCCCTTCCTGTTCAAGTCGACTCGCAAGCTCATTCAATACAGATGGGGGAATCTGATACCTGGGCCCCAAATCTGCGTATGGCTGAGCGTATGCATAACGTGGTATGTTAATCTTGGCCTGCAACCCTGCATATGGCCTGCCAACTGGCAATACATGTAATACGGTTACCGCGGTTCCGGTTTTCTTCGCAATCGTCGCCGCTGTTTCTGCGGCTTGAAGACTCTGCTCAGATCTGTCCACTGGGACGAGAACTTTTGCTGAAGATTTCTTATCTACCATCGCACCTCAACATCCCCTTGAATGTTGTAGCTGAAAGGATTAACTTACCTGAATCTCTTATTTCTATATATATGTTTTCGGGTAGTTCTTGGAATACTCAAACGCTACCCACAGACGGTCGGCAAAGAATTAAAGGATTGAAAAAGGATATTGATGAACAGTTGTGTTGAGAGATGTTGTCTGGTGGTGATTGAACTCCGTGATGTTGAGAGCTGAATCCCTATTAATTGATCCTGCATCGATTGAAAGGAGGATTCTGAAGTTTCTCCAAGCACGTTTAGCTGAAAGTGGGCAGAAAGGAGTCGTATTCGGTCTCTCAGGAGGGCTTGATAGTTCAACCACAGCCGCACTCTGCACGAAAGCCTTCCATCCCGATGACATGCTAGCGCTGATCATGCCACACAAGGAGAGCAACCCACTGGACAAAGAACACGCACTACTCGTCACCAAGAAATTCAAAATACCACACAAGATTATAGATATAACGAACGCCGTAGAAGCAGTCAAGGCGAACTACCCCGAGCTAGTCCCAATCGGTGGCGCAGATGCGGACGAGGAGTTAAGGCTACGAATTGTTGTCGGAAACGTCAAGGCAAGGACAAGGATGGCAAACCTCTACATGATCGCTAACGCAACCAACCGCATCGTCGTCGGATCAGGTGACAAAAGTGAGTTTCTCATAGGATACTACACAAAGTACGGCGACGGAGCCGCAGACATCTTCCCCATAGCAGATC
>JAUQYT010000197.1 GCA_030587605.1 Candidatus Njordarchaeum guaymasense | reverse complement strand
CCGGGGCACTAACTCTTCCATTGGATTAGAGGTGGGAAAGATGGCATTAGAAGAAGCAAAGAAAAGCGTCTATCTGTGCGCAAGATGCGGATATTGCAGAGATATGGTTAGGGCAAGAGATGGCACAGATCTCATGTGTCCACTCCGTGAGACATCAAGCGGGTTTGAGTCCGCCATAGCTAGAGGAAGAAATTGGATATTCAGGCAAGCATTGGAAGGTAGAATTGGTCCCAGTGATTTCTCTAAGAAGTTTGTGGATCGTTTGTACATGTGCCTCTTGTGTGGGAATTGCACCGAACACTGCTTGGTGCTTGATCCAAGCAGTTGGACTAGATTCCCCAAAAACAAGTTTGTTGACCACCTAATTAACAATGATGAGATAACGATGGCCTTGCGAAGCTTAGTCATTGAAGAAGGGAGACTGCCTGTTCAAATACGGAATGTGTTGGAAAATATTAGGCGGTTCGGCAATCCTCTAGGTGCACCACCAAAGGAGCGCGAGACCTTTAAAAAGGCTCTCGACTTCGATATCAAGAATGCGACAGAGGAAAAATGTGAGGTTCTGTTATATTTAGGCTCGATTGCACCGTACAACCAAAGAAACCAAAGAACGATACAAGCGCTTGCAAGAGTCCTGAAGGCTTCAAATGTCGATTTCGGCACCTTTGGCGACAAAGAAACAGAAAGCGGAGGATTGGTCCGTGAACTTGGAGAAATGGGTCTGTTTGAGGAGCTGTCGCAACGGAACGCAGAGCTTTTCCAGACATATGGAATTAACAGAATAGTCTGTCTGTCTCCCCATGATTATCACACCTTTGTTAACTATTATCAGGATGTGATTGAGGGAGGATTAGTTGGAATCGAGGTCCAACATTATACACAGTTTCTCTCTGACCTCGTCCGCAATGGAGAACTTGAAATCAGAGGAAATCTACGTAGGACTGTAACTTTTCATGACCCCTGCAATCTGGGAAGGAAAAGCGGCGGCTTCTACGATCCACCTAGAGAGCTCATTCGGGCGACTGGAGCCAAACTAGCTGAGATGAGATTGAGGCGTGAAAACTCCTATTGCTGTGGAGGCGGCGGAGGAGGAGGACTCTGGTACGAACCCGAGGATGAACCCAAAGTGGAGAACCAACGAGCGAAACAGGCTCTTGAGACTGGCGCCGATACTCTCCTGGTCGCTTGTCCCCAATGCGCCCAGATGCTAGAAGACGGCATGAAGGCTGTAGAAGGAACAATGGAGGTCTTGGATCTGGCTGAACTCATAGAAGAAAACATCTAATCAATTCTCTCAAAGTTTTCTTATCTGTTCTTCGCCCAATGTATGTGACTTCAGAGCCATACGTCATACAGGGAATGCCTAAGCGTTCCGTCACTTCAGGCCCATATGCCCTGTGTCGCCATCCACGGTCTTTTCTCCCCAGATTATGAAGTCGAAACTTCCCAGTTTTCCAATGGCAATAGAGAGAGTAGAAGAAGTAGCCAGCGTGTCAGGCCCGCGGATTTCCTATCCGTGACTGTTAGCCCTCGGCAAGTTTTTCCTTGATCTTAACAGCTGCTTCCAGAGCGTTTAGATCGAACGGATTAGTTTCCCTCTTGGCGGAACTCCTGTCCACTCTTCTTTGCTCAACATCAAACTTGACTCTATCCATCTGTGGGACCTGTTTGATAAGCACGATTGTGCTGCATTTTTCAGCGTCTGGCATTCTGTAAGTATCTGCCGCGAAGATACCGTTCGTGAATCTAGAATTCAAGTTACGTGAGCTTCAAAAAATCTGTCGTTAGGTCTTTAGATATTCTCAATCCGGCATGACCCTTTATTGAAGGGAGAACTCCCCCCTCAAGAGTCTCCAAGCATGCCTTCGTTTCAGCTTATCGCCTTTGAAATTTTCAGGCGAGTACCTTCACTTATTTTTCCCAGCTGTTTCATCAAATCTGTATGCCTTGAGAGAATATGAGACAGTGCCTTCGACATCGGAAGGAGCAATGGCTGGAATATAATTCTCCTTTCGTCTCCTCCTAGGTTACTCAGCTTCACCTTGGCTGCATCGATTTGGGTAATTGTCAGGTGCGCTTCAATGCTTCCATCTTTCTCGCCGAGGATCACACCATCAGCTCCCCATGTTAGGGTCTCCAATATTAAGGAATGAGAAATCAAGGCCGTTGAAGGCACTCGCATAATTCTAATGTTATGTGGGTATTGGAGTTTACTTATACCAGTCGCGTCCGCGGTCGGATACGCAGTTTGATCACCGAGAAAACCGAGTAGTACCGGGAATTCGCGGCTTTTATATAATATCCCCTTAATTGTTGACTCTAGCTGCTTCTTGGTGTAATGCGCAAGTTCAAGTGCATTCTTTTCGCAAGCGGGCACGCACGCCCCGCATCCTGTACATGAAGATTTGTCAACGTAGAAACCCTGCTCAAAGAAGATGGCTTTGGATGGACATATACTCACGCACTGCATGCACTCTTCGCATTCGCTTATGAGGCGAGGCTTTATTGGGTCTAAGACTCTTTTGCCATCTCCTATAAACTCTGCAACCTGCGAAGCTGCGGCTCTCGCTTCCACAACACAGTCGTGAATGTCCTTAGGTCCTAATGCTACGCCGGCGGCGAAGATGCCTCCCCTGAAAGTCGCCACCGGGTTTACCTTCGGATGTTTTTCCGATATGAAGTTGTCAGCGCCCAGGGGGATCTTGAGTAAATCGGCAAGTTTGTCGGTTCCTTCAGATGGGACAAGCGCCGGGCATGCGATGACTAAGTCCACATTGTTCCGCAATAAATAGCCGGTGTCCGCGTCTTCCGCAATCAATTCGATATTTCCACTTGAGTCGACAGTGACCTCGCCAGGTTTTCCTCTTATGAACTTGATGCCCATCTCCATTGCGTTTCTGTATAGTTCTTCAAAGCCTCGTCCGCTCATACGTATGTCGGTGTAATAGATCCAAATATCAAGATATGGAAGGATCTTCTTTAGAAGGACTGCCTCTTTGATCGAGTAGGGGCAACAGACCCTGCTGCAGTATTCAACACCTAGATGCGGATCTCTCGATCCCACGCACAAAATGAACGCGATCTTCTTTATCCTTTGTCCAATGGGAGTTTTCAGGACTTTTCCCGCTGCCAGCTCATTTTCTATCAACCTTTCCAGCTGGAGAGATGTGATGCATTGAGGATGCGATAGATAACGACGCATGATCCTTTTATCGTTCAGAAGATCGAATCCGGTTGCAACAATGATGGCTCCAACTTTGAGTGTCATCTGTTCATCATCCTTTTCTAAGTCTACCGCATTAACTGGACAAAATTCAGCGCATTTCCCGCATTTGATGCAGTTCTTGAAGTCCACCACATATGCAGATGGGATTGCCTGATCGAAGGGCATATAAATTGCTTTCCTCTTGTACATCCCCTCCTCAAACTCGTCCGAAACGGTCACCGGACATAGTTTTTCACAGCCACCACATTTTAGACATTTATCGACATCAACCCCTCTTATTCGAATTCTAACTTTTACCCTGAAGTTTCCAGGCCCGCCGGCAACTTCTTCAACCTCTGACAATGTCGAGACCCTGATATTTGGGGCCGCTTTCGTATCAGCCATCAGAGGGCTCAATATGCACGGAGCGCAGTCTAAAGTAGGAAATACCTTGCTAAGCTGAGCCATTCGTCCGCCGATGCTTGGTCTCCTTTCGACCAAGATCACCTCGTGGTTGAGGTCGGCTAGCTGAAGAGCCGCTGTTATCCCCGCAATGCCGCCACCAATTATCATTACTTTTTTGCTCACTTCAACTTCGAGGGGTTCGAGGGGTTCGAGCTCCCTCGCTCGAAACACTCCGCCAGTTATCAGATCGATGGCTTTCTTCGTAGCCTTATCTATGTCATTGTGCACCCATGAACAGTGCTCTCTGATGTTCACGTGTTCAAGAAGGTAACGATTCAACTCAGCTCCGGCGATCGAGTTTCTAAAGGTCTCTTCATGCATATGCGGAGAACAAGCAGCAATAACGACCCTCTTAAGCCCCAGTTTCTTTATGTCATTTCTTATCATCTGGAGTCCGAGGTCGGAGCACAGAAACTCTGCAATCTCTACTGTAGAAACATCCTCAAGTTCGCTGATTTCCACTTTAGCCTTTTCCAAATCTACGGTTCTTGAAATGTTCCCGCCACACCGGCATATGAATACACCGATCACGTCTCTATCCCAACTTTCCCAAAAGCTGTTCAGCGCTAACGGCATTCATACCTAAGCCCAGTTCATCTGGTTTCAAACCTAATGCGAGTCCCAGCAATTGTGGAAGATAAAGGACAGGAATATTGTACTGAACCCCTCCTCTAAGATTCTCAGCGACTGTGCCTTGGAATTTGTCATACATTACCGCACAGAATGGACAGCAAAGTACCAAGGCATCGGCTTCGGCTTCTGCGATGTGATCGAGTTTCATCTTAGCCATCTTTACGGCTACTTCTTCATCAATTCCCACGACTGCACCACCGCAGCAGTCCATCTTCCCAACATACTCAATACTTTTCGCGCCTGTCGTCTTGACTATCTCGTCGATGCTTTCAGGGGCTTCAGGGTCATCAAATGCATATTGCGTTTCGGATGGTCTTACATAGTGGCAACCATAGTGGACCGCGATTCTTAAGCGGTCGAGTGGTTTTCTTATTAATCTCCGCAATCTTTCGGTTCCATAATAATCGACCAGTACCCTACCAAAGTGTTTGACACGTACACCAGCCTCATACTTCAAGCCAAGTCGGTTTAGCCTCGCGTTCACCTTTTTCAGAAGATCAGTGTCTTTGTTCAGAACTGAAGCCGCGGTGTCGAGCGTTCCCCTGCATGCACTGCACAAGACGACGATATCCAAGTTTTCTTTCTTTGCGATCATCAAGTTTCTTGCCGCTAGACTAAATGCGAGTACGTTATCTACTGGTTCTAATGGAAAGCCGCAGCATATGAAGGGCAGATCTACAAACTCCATTCCGAGTGCTTGGGCAACTGTCCGCGCGGACAACTCGTAATTGACTGCCCTAGCGGGGATCGTGCAACCTAGGAAAAGTGCATATTTCATTTCCGAGCCAACTTCTTGCCTTCTCCAAGGTCTGTCATTATTCTTGGTAGTCCCAAATCCATTCGTTCGTCTTGTATGAATTCGTCTATGGGATACAGTCTGTCATGATTACAGATGTTCTCAAGTATTTTCTTGTACATGCCGTGTATTATTCCCTCTTGAACTGCGATATTTCTTATCGCATTCATGACATCTGACGGCTTTATGTCTTGAGGGCATCTCTCATAGCATGAAAGACACGTTGAGCATATCCAGATGAAGGGGTCTGTTAATACCTGTTTCTTCATTCCCAGTAGTGCCATTTTTATGATTCGGCGTATGTTATATCCTTCTTGGAATGTTCTTACAGGACAACTAGCGACGCAAGTTCCGCACTGAATACACGGCAATACTTTTTCTCTGCCTAACTGGTTTGTGAGTCTCCTACTAAAATTCTGATCCAGATCCTCAACGTCTACAATATAACTTTTATGGGACGAGCATCCTCACCTTCATCCTTAATATAGTGACGCTTAGGAATGCTTTCAAACACCCTTACAGTTTACGCATATAAAAAGAAGGGGTTATTAATGCTCAACTTCCCAAAGTCTGGAGCCATCCGTTAGAATATTCTGGGACAACGAAAGCGCAGCCGTGGCTAGGACCTCGAGATTAAAGGGAATTGGGCTAGATCTACCCGTTGAGTTCGGGGAAAAGACGAGTATCCGAATCCCGTTGAGGTTCTTTGCACACCGTTGGTAGATGTCTTCCTACCAATACCACGTGCCCTAGAGAAAGCAATCCCAATAGAAGTTTCAACCAAAATAACCACCCTGCAATTCTTCTCAAATACGGATAGACTTACCGAGCGCTATGTTTCTGCCAGTTCTTTAAGCTTCATCACGGCTTCTGCGAAATCTTCCGGATTGATGCCAGGGGATTGTATTTCTTCATCCTCAAAACAGTCACGAATTGTTCTGAGAATCCTATCATGAGAAAGTAAGACATTTCTTAGGCTCGATTCAATCTTTGACACGGCATCTACAGGCGTCAAGAAGAAGTCTCCTGTGATAGAAATATCCAGAATCTTGTCACCCAATATTTGAGCACTGATCCTAATCAGTTTCTTGGCTCTATGGGTGACCTCCACGATCTTAACATCCGCTGCAATTTTGACACTTCTATCAGCTGTAGGTCTCTTGTCCGTCAAATCAGACAAGTGAATCCACTCCTCAGAGATGTGCCGGGGTCTGACTCTGTCCCTCCATACGGCCTTCTCATCTTCCGAGGGCTGAGAGGGAACCAGTTCAATTCCTAGAACTTTTTCGTAACCCTCAGTAAGCAAGTTCTTGATTAGCTCAGTTTCAGGGAGATAACCGAGTTCTCTTTTGAGTGACGTTACCCATTCGTGAATACTCTTCGCTGTTTTGTCGCGGAATTTCTCACTTGGAACCTTCAAGATGCGAATCATTGATTCGTAGTCTAGATCCATGATAATATTGCCAACGAGTATCATCGTGTTCTCTCCAAAGTCACCAGCACCATTTCCGGATATTTTCCTACCATGCACAACAACATCATTGAGAGCTCTGAACTCAGCGGCTAAGCCTAGTCTACGGTAAACGAATACTGTTACAGCCAAGAATCTTTCGAAAATCTTCTCAATCTTTAGCGGGACAACCTTGCTTTCTTTTCTCGCGACAACTTGATAAAAAACTTGGTTTCCGTCCAAGTACGTTGCACCTCCACCTTGAGATCTTCTGATTATCGGAAAGCCTCTACTGTGGCAATATTCAACGTCAATCTCGTCTTCCAATCTTTGATGAAAGCCAATGCAGACGTATGGGGCGGAAGGTTGACATAAGATGATAGTGTTGGGCGATAGGCCCGCATCCACGAGGTAACCTACGGCTTCATAGAAAGTTTGAGCCATAAGCGGTTCTGCTTTTCCCAGATCAATTGAACGCCATACTTCCAACTTATCTAACCACCCATTACGTTTCTGGTTTGCACTTAGGATTTCATATAATAGAAAGTGGTGGTTTCCATCTCTTGCGCCAAATTTTAAGAAACACAAGTGGAAATATAGGATTCTTTGCAAACAAGCGTGTGTTGATCTTATTCGTGGGGAGATCTTCTTAGCTTTGAAAATGGAATGAGTCTACGATTTTACGGACTAATTGCTATTCATTATGTTTGATCTTTCAATCTGCTTCCTCATAGCTTGTCTGAATATCTCTGTATCTTTCGTATTGCTTCAGTTATGTCATCCATGTCTTCTTTCTTCGCTAAAAATAGATTCTGAGGCAGGCAGACAGCTTCTTCATAGTAAGCTTTTTCAGATACGGGAAACATCGCTCTAGCTTCTTCTTTCTTCTCTACGTACAGTTTGTGTCCCGCCGAACCTTCAGGAAAGTCCAAAGATAGATGAAGTGGCGGTTCCATCCTTGAACAAGGTATACCCTCTCCTCTCAATGCCGCGATAAACGTGTCTATCTCTGCTTTGTTAAAATAGTCTGAATTATACTTAAAGACATAAGGCCAAGGCTGATGTCTAGTCAATCTGTGGTCAACTAGGATGGGTTGTATGCCTTCTATCTCATCTAACACCTTGTCGAGATATTCGCTGTTTGCTTGTCTTCTTTCTAACTGTTCTTCAAGCCTTTCGAGCTGGATTAATAGGATAGCTGCTTGGAACTGGGTCATCCTGAAATTCCACCAGTTAGTAACTCCTGCGCTATAGAGGTCTCTTTCTCTTTCTCTTCCACAATCTTTTATAGCGTGGCATCTTTCCTTGTATACTTGGCTATTGGTGACAATTATTCCCCCCTCGCCTGCAGTCATGAATTTTGATTGTTGGAAACTGAAGCAGCCCATGTCACCTATAGAACCTGCTGGTTTATCCTTCCATACGAAGCCGTGCGCCCTTGCACAGTCCTCTATCATAACCAAATCATGTTCTTTAGCGAGCCTTATGATCTCATCCATATCCGGACAAGTTCCATTACTATATACGGGCATCACCGCTCTGGTCTTGTCGGTTATCGATTCTTCGAGTTTCCCCACATCTAAAGCGTACGTCTCTGGATTTACATCCACTATTATGGGTGTAGCTCCCACCATCAATACAGGGCTTGCCGTACCCGCCCAAAAGGTTAGGTCTGGAACTATCACTTCGTCGCCTAAGCCAATTCCGCTAGCTAATAAGGATACGTGGAGAGAAGCGTTGCCACATGAC
>JAUQYT010000050.1 GCA_030587605.1 Candidatus Njordarchaeum guaymasense | reverse complement strand
AATCAGGTTGATCTTCGCAAAGATCCGGGTGGCCAAAGAACACCATGTCATACGATATGTGGCCATCTTCGAGCACTCTTGCAAAGCCATGGATGGACGCGCGTTGTGATGTGCCATGCATACTGAATAAGGGAGAGAAACGCCAGAGAAAGGAGGGAAGGGAATAGACAACTGCCACATTGGCTCGTGATGTTGCGCCACGCAAATAGCGTTGATTCTTCCAAATGAATTCCAAGTACTGCTGTAGATCTGCTGGAGGATTGGCGGTCTGGTACTCAGCTGTCCAATCAGAGAATTTGACTTCCCTCATGACGCCTTGAGCGTACGCCTCCGCCATTGCCAGCTTCTTCAGGTTGCAACCTTTGTGAGCGAGAGTCTTGGGTATGTCTAGTTGCCAAGTTGGATAGGCCCAGACAGGTTTTTCATAGGCACCGGCCACTCTTGCGAATTTGTAGATAGGCTCCAGCCGGTAGCTCGGGGACCATTCAGGAACATATGAAGTTACGGTAAAGTCCTTGGTAGATGTTTGTACCCGGATCATATCGAAATAGTTGCTGAGAAGTAGACCGTACAGTTCCAATGTCGAGAACATTGTATAGCCGCCCATTGTACTGAGAGAGGTTACGAGAGCCACGTTCTTCTTCAATTCCTGAGCATAATGTCTGATTTGCGAAATCAATTCTCTGAAGAAGCTGATGAATGTGAGGCGCTGAAACTTAGTCCACTCCCGCATAAGCGCATCTTCGAAGACCGGGCTCCTTGTAGAGATCGTTATCTGAGAACCGCCAGGATCTCCCCGCTTCACGTCTGACTCAGACTTCGCGTATTTCGACAATAGATAGAGGGACATATCAAAGGCCTCAACGTCTTGAACACCTAACGAGAGTAACGTCGCTCGGTCAAACTTGCCTTTCAGATATGTTCTAAAAGCCTCGGCGGCCCAATGCGAGAAATCCCCTGTCACTGAAAAAGGCTCCATCTCGATATTGTACCAAGCCAGACCGTCTGATCCAGCATCAATGAGCATTTTTGCTTGTTCCACCTGCCAGCTGAGAAAGTTCGGATTGTTCAATGACATCGATAGCAGATTGGCGTCTGGCAAGGGTTGCCCTTGATAGATGTGCCAGTGGCCACATGGTTCCCCAAGAATGTTCTTTGCGGCTCCTCCATGAATTGGGTCTGACATCACAGAGCCGTTTGTATATCTCCATTTCTTGGACTCAGGAAGGCTTGCATAGTACTTCGTAAACTCTCCTCTCTCGACCTCTATGGAAAGAAACGAAAGCGCTTTCACATTTCTCTCGTGACAAGATTGGATCATCTTCTTTGAAGCATCTGACAAGCCCTGAGGATGCCACCAACCAACACTATCGATCGCATCAAAATGAAGGTCAGCCGCGCTCTTGACGTAAAGATCACTCCGCCAATGTCTTGCATCTCCTACTATCAGGACTTGCTTCCACCAGTCTTCCTGCGCGGATGCAGGACTGGATTCAGGGAATGATCTGCCAACGCTATTGAAGACAAACAGCATAGCAACTACGGATGCGAGAATCTTGGTTTTCACACTCAGTGGCCCCTATCTCTATGTCACAGGAATTGATATAAGGGATTACCGTCAGATCTCAAGAAGACTCTTGAGTGCAAAGGCACTGCCGATTCACTCGACGGATTCGGCGGTGACCCGCTGAGAACGAAGCTCTTGTACATAAAAAACCTTGGATCTCTCGAATATGGGTTGGATGATCCTTCGTATCTCAGTAATCCATAAGAAGTTGGGTCATCTGCTGCTTTTTGTGACTTGTACTGGTAGAGGAAGAATCCGTCTACTCCTAAGTTCTCGAGCATTTCTATTGTTTTCTGAAGCACTAACACTTGATTTGGAAGGGCCCCCATTTCGCTGGAGAATACTGATTTTCCAAACTTCTTGAGATAACGCAGCTTTGATGGAAGCCAGTTCTGGCTATCGTTATCTAGGTAAGTGTGCATCGCGATGATGTCGATGTCAAGCTCAGCCCACCTTATTCTATCAAAGGAAAATTCTAGACTAGAAACTTCACCTGGCGAAGCGGCATATGAAAGCTTCAGGTCTTTTCCATAGGAGCGACAGGTTTTGAGTAATTCCTTTAGCCAATAGTTCAACTTATTCAGATACACTGGATCGTTCAATCTGATAGATGCCTCATCTACTCTTTCTTCAAGAGTTGCCGATTCGTATATTCCAGAGGCGAAAAGCGTGAGCGAATTGCCAACCATGAATACGATTCTTTTGCCAGTCTTTTCGCTTAGGGCTTGAACCTTTTTCGCAAGATTGCCTGTTTCAACAACGGTCTGGTTGATGTTCATGTCTTGATAGACCGGAGATGCTATTATGGTTTCAA
The DNA here is from genome assembly GCA_030587605.1 of Candidatus Njordarchaeum guaymasense. Classification (GTDB taxonomy): domain Archaea; phylum Asgardarchaeota; class Njordarchaeia; order Njordarchaeales; family Njordarchaeaceae; genus Njordarchaeum; species Njordarchaeum guaymasense. The sequence continues at coordinate 1,549 of JAUQYT010000050.1, read as the reverse complement.
ACCCTTTGGCAATTGCAAGCTCGGTGCATTTCAGTACCTTACCATCAACATAGCTGAAGTACTCTCTTCGTGACGGCCAACCTTTGTAGTCTCCATATATTCTAATTGCATTGCAACCTAGTTCGTCAAGGATTATCTGTAGATCTTCTTCCATTTCCTCGTCATCCGGGGACTTGAAGACAGAAGATAGAGGATCGCCGAGTCTGTAGACCACACCTTTAACTGGAATGGCTAGTTTCTTTGTAGGATGAGCTGTGCTCTTGTCGACTGCGACGAGTTTCTCTTTTGAGGCAGTTGCTTTACCATCGCTTACAGCCAGCTGAACAGTGTGATTCCCAGCAGAAAGAATTGCCCAGTGATCCTTGGTTGTATTGACCTGTTTTCCATCTATGAACCAAGTGTATGTCAGAGGATCATTGTCGGGATCGCTTCCTTTGCCTGTCAACTTGGTCACAGCGGTGTCGACGGGACGGATGTATTTTGGACTGACATCAAAGTCTGCTGTCGGAGGTCTGTTGAACAGGCGAAGCTGGTAGGCTGCTCCTGCTCCAGCAAGAATCAGAATGATGATGATTATGCCGAGGATCTTGGCCTTCAAGGCCAATTAACACTACAGGAAGGTTGCGTAGATCTCCATAAGAAACTTATGATTCACCAGATATGTGGTTCTTTCACTTTTCAATCAACTTTCGTCGCACAGGAATAGTCAACTGGATTCTTGTCTCACTTTGACATGCCACCTAACCGCGCCGGTAGTCTGTTGAAGCGTTCGATCTTGTCCTGTATCTCCTTCAGGGCTTTTTGATGTGCGAATAGAATGGATAGGATCATGCCTTCTGTTTTGGAGGGAAAGGCTCCTGCTCCGGCTGCTGATGCGTGTCGTCTGCATTCATCCATCATGTCCTCGAAGATCTCTCGTTCGTCGATGCGTAGGAAGTCTTGGAATCTTTCCCAGCGCTTCAGCTCTTCTTCTAGGATTATGCGGTATGAGGGGATTGTTCTACCCATCTTTGGCTCCTTCTAGGGCTAGTCTTAGTGCGATGTAGGCTTGGAGGAGCGGGAACATGGTCTCTTTCGGAAGGGGTTGAGGTGACTTGGAAGGTTTGGAGCCCATGTTCTTCGCCCCCGACTCAACGAGAAGCCTCAGGAAGGATATATGCAGGAGAGGGCTTTTCGAGGAGTCGGAGAGGCGTCTGGAAGTGTTCCGTTCGATGTTCTGTTCTCTTCAGGACTATTGATTGCTGTTCGCATTTCTTGTTTCGTTGTTTCAGGTGCTCGGTAAAGTTCCATTGGTTGTGTGGTTTCTCATGTCGAGTTTTGCATGGAAATGTGCATCTATCTATATCTGTCGATGTCGTGGAGTTTTCTCCTAGCGCTTTCTGGGCTTGGGTCAGTTTTATCGAGGGGCTTCTGTGCCCTGAAGCTTGTTGAAATGATAGTAGGTTCTTGACGGGTCCTTCATGGGTGGGGGCAAGGGGGCGGCTCGCCCATCCCCGACATCAAGGAGCTCACGGACGCACTGGTGGCTGCGGTCAGGGCGCTGGAGGAC
>JAUQYT010000046.1 GCA_030587605.1 Candidatus Njordarchaeum guaymasense | reverse complement strand
CGTGGAGAACCTTTTTGAGAAAATCACCAAGAACCTGCTCGCCGCTGTTGTTCCCTCGTTTCATGAGAACCAACAAAAAAGGAAAGTTGAAGGAACCTTAGTCAATGCGAAAGTCGCATCGTAGGGATCAGCAAAGCACGTTGCGCCTGACTTAACTCACAACTTTCCTGTAGTGTAGGGCATGATAGGTTTCCCTACTGGATCATGTGGGAGGAAAAGATCCAAGAGACAGTCAAGCACCCAAAGGAAAATTTTGAAGGCTTGGGACCTCCCAAAACTAGCTTTTTGTGGCGCGAATCTCTGCGTGCAGTACTTGGATACCCTGCTTGTGCTTGTCGTATAGTCTCGTCAGTTCACCAAACATCGCCTTCTGTTCCTTGTCTTGACTAGTTGCCATTGCGCTCTCAAGAGCGTCCTTGATGAACGCCTTGGAGTACTGCTCCTTGTTAACTACTTCGACTTCGGTGAACCCTGCCCCCTTTATCTTGTTCAAATATTCGTCAAGTTCTATTGCTCCGCCTATGCAGTTTGCCCATAGTGAGATGTTCTTCTTTACCTGTTCGGGTAGCCCTGATGCCATCATGTCCGATATGAGGATTCTTCCGCCCTTCTTCAGAACCCTGTAAGCTTCTCTGAACACTTGTTCCTTCTCTGGCGACAGGTTGATCACGCAGTTGCTGATTATTGCGTCGACGCTTTCGTCTGCGACTGGGAGGTGTTCGATCTCGCCTAGCCTGAATTCAACATTCTTCGTTCCATTTTTGCGAGCATTCTGCCTTGCCTTGTCGATCATCTCAGACGTCATGTCAACGCCTATCACCTTGCCCGCTGGGCCGACTTTCTGCGCTGCCAAAAGGGCATCGATGCCACCACCCGATCCTAGGTCCAACACAGTTTCCCCTTGCCTTAGATCGGCGAGCGATGTTGGATTCCCGCAGCCAGCAGCCACGGTTCTCGCTGACTCCGGTAGCGACTGCAGTTCTTCTTCGGTGTACCCTGCTTGCCAAGTCACGGTATCGGCTCTGCAGCATGCGTCTTGACTGGCGCTTTTCGCGTATTGACCGTAAGCCTTCCTTACCTCGCTCCTCACGTCAGTGTCAATTGGCTTTTCTTCCGTCACCTTGCTCGGACTTGTCATGCCGCAACCACATGTTCCCTTCTGTTGCTTTTTCATGTCTTCAGCCTCCTTGCTTTCTCTTTTGCTCCTATAATACTTTAGTAAGCAAAGTATTTAAGTTGTCAAGAGTAAAGTGTTAAAGTTGGTGTAAACATGGAAAGTAATGAATTGTATGCTGCTGAATTGGCAAAAATAGGTAAAGATACTCTCAGGCTTATAAGCAGCCGGGGGACGATGGAGGTTCTTAGCCTCTTCTGTTGCTCCCAGAAGAAGGTTAGGTTCACTGAACTCAGCAACCTTTTCAAGCACATAAGCACAAAAACGCTGGCTTCCAGGCTGAAGGAACTGGAAAAAGATGGTATACTGAACAGAACTGCCTACAACGAGATCCCGCCAAGAGTAGAATACTCTATGACAGAAAAAGGACAATCACTCGCCGAAGCGGTGGAACCGCTAATGAGGTGGATGGTTCAATGGACGCCACCAAACAAGCCATCGACACTGAAAGCAAAAGGATCAAAGAGCTCCTGTGCTCCCGGGGAATGTCAGCCGATGCGAATTGCATCAAGTGACAGAACTGTAGAGAGAGAGTAGGAATACTGAAACCAAGAGACTGCTACGACTTCTCTTTCTTCTATTCTTTTCCAGAAATGTATTCGCAGTAGCCGTAGTCTATTGGTCCCGACTTCGTAGTTTCACATGGGAATTCCGAACATTCAAAACACAACCTGACATTCCTGTGATACGCGCAGGTTGATATCTTGCAGAACTTGTTTTCTTTTGGAACGCACCCCATTGAGCCACTTGGGCATTTTCCTACTTCCATTCTAGGGCATTTCTCACAGGCTATACCACATACACCTATTTTCACGATTCCACTACTTCCTATAGATTCTCTCGTTCTGTTGCCAAATATGTTATAGGTTTAGACATTAATACTTAGATGCAAGTTAAATTCAAACAGCCTCCTAGAACAGCAAGGAGAGTGTCGTGACATGAGTCTACTCTCTCAATTGAAGAAAAAGAATGCCAATATTGAAAGTCTAGTTGAAAAGGCATTGAAGGATGAAAAAGCACTTTCAGAAGTAATTGGGGGCGTCTCATCTGGGAATGCGAGAATCAAGTATGGCTGCGCCAAAGTTTTGAGGATCATTGGGGAAAGGAATCCTGAAGTCTTGTACCCCAAGTGGGACCTCTTTGCGAATATGCTGAGTAGTGAAAACACTTTCCTGAAGTGTGATGCGGTTTTTATCCTAGGGCATCTTACAAGGGTTGACTCGGAGAACAAGTTCGAACAGTTATTTGGCAAGTTCTACAAGCTGCTTGATGACGAAAGTATGATCACTGCTGCCAACCTGATAGGAGTATCCAAAGTCATCGCCAAATCGAAGCCCGAATTGCAGTCCAGGATTACCGACAGGTTGTTGAGTGTTGATGAGACGCACCATGGTTCAGAGTGCAAGAATGTGTTAAAGGGTCATCTCATATTGACACTTGACTCGTACTTCAAGGAATCCAAAGACAAGAAGAAGATGCTCGACTTCGTGAGGAAGGAACTGAGGAATACTCGGCCCTCAACGAGAAAGAAAGCGGAAGAATTCCTAAAGAAGTGGCAGACCTGAATTAAGGCTTTTTCACGGCGCTTGCTGCAAGAATATTGTGGGGTTATAAGTAGGAATAGTGACGTGGAAATCAGGACCTACCGATTAGCCTCTCTTTCAAACAGTAGGTAGTGGTTGACGAAGGTGGGGGTTCCTGCTGCTTCATAAGCGAAATGACGCCAGCCTTCCTTCTCATATTCTTCAATTGTCTCACCCACATTCTTGTGGTGACCGACCTGCACACACTCATACTCTTTCACTTCACTCACCTCCTTCGGAATCATAATGAAAAATGCTTCATTATAATCTTCTAGGGTTTGACTCTGCCTACCGTCATAGGTTATATGTTTGAACATCTATACTAAGTGAACCGTTGGATTCGGATAACGCGTTTTGAGATGCTAGGGGCGTCTGTTAAAATTGAAGACGATTCATGAAGAAGGGAAGTTTAAGGGAAGAGACGGAACAAACCTATACTACCAGTTGTGGAGAGCCGAGAAGTCAAAAGCAGTGATAGTAGGAGCGCACGGCTACGCGGAGTACTCGGGCAGATACACTCACGTGGGAGATCACTTTGCCAACGAGGGGTTGGCGTTCTACATGCCAGATCTCAGGGGGCATGGACTTTCTGAAGGGATTCGCGGACATGTTGACCGCTTCGACGAATACTTGGATGATCTAGATATTTTTGTTGCAATGGTCAAGGAGAAGGGGAAGAAGCTCTTTCTATTTGGACACAGTTTGGGCGGGCAGATAGTGATTGCATATGCGCTGAAGTATCCAAACAAGATTGATGGGATGATTGTGTCATCACCATTACTGAAATTGTCTCTTCAAGTGCCTCCTGAACTTGAGAAGATGGTCAGGGACCTCTCGAACAGTAAACCAACTCAATCGGTGCCAAACCAAATAGACCCGTACGTACTTTCACATGACAAGAAAGTCTGTGAGAAGTACGCCAAAGATCCGATGGTTTTCAAGACGACGACAGCAAGATGGGCAACGGAGTTTTTTGCTAAGGGGGATGAGCTCCTCGAAAACGCGGGGAAGTTGAAGGTTCCGACCTTATTTGTGCTCGCAGGAAATGACAAGTTAGTGAAGACAGAGGCAAGCAAAGAATTCGCAGAGAAAGTGACTGAGAAAGACTTCCAAATGAAAATATACGACGGCTTCTACCATGAACTTTTCAACGAGGTCGAAAAAGAAAAGGTCTTTCGCGACGTGGACGCCTGGTTGAAACCAAGAATTTAGACAACGATCAAAGGCGAATAATACTACTGCTCACAGCCCAAGTTCGAAGACTTTCGGTACTGGAAGAACACCGGTGCCTGCCCTTTTCTTTCTAGGTTTCCTCGGTTTCTTGGGGGTAATTTTCCGCATAGAAGATCCGTGTTCCGAAGCACAGTCGCTGTGTACAGAAAACCATATTGGACTTCTTGAAAGCAATCGAGAGAGCTGAGCAGATGGGATCGAAAGAAATAGAAGTCTCTCAGAACAATCTACTAGACGTGTAGGGAGCGGTGTTTGAAAAGAGTGGAGGGATACAAACATGGTGGAAAAGACCATGAAAGGATCGTCAAAGACTGAGAAGATGCCCGTACTCTTCATCGGGCATGGTTCACCCATGAATATCATATTGGAAAACAACTTCACCGATTCCCTGAAGAGACTTGGGAAGAGTCTGCCGAGGCCAAAGGCAATAATGGTTGTCTCTGCACACTGGTTAACCAGCGGAACACGCGTCACATGCATGGATAAGCCCACCACGATTTACGATTTCTACGGGTTTCCAAGCGAATTGTACAAGATCAAGTATCCGAGCCCCGGTGCGCCCGAATATGCTAGAATGGTTGAGAGATGGGTTAGAGGAGTCCCAGTCTACTGCGACCCTGGATGGGGACTTGATCACGCAACTTGGTCTGTACTACGCCACATGTATCCAAGGGCAGATATCCCTGTGTTTGAGATGAGTCTCGACTACTCATTTGGGGAATGGCATCCAAGACCGATACAGTATCACTATGACTTGGCGAAGGAGCTTCTACCGATGAGGGAAAAGGGAGTCCTGATCATTGGGAGTGGCAATATTGTGCATAACCTTCGAATGGTTGATTTTGAGAACATTGATGCAAAGCCCTACGACTGGGCCATTGAGTTCGACGAAAAAGTCAAGTCTAGTCTGTTAAGCAGACATCACGAGAATCTGATCGAGTACCAGAGTTTAAGCAAAAATGCGAACATGGCAGCACCAACGCTTGACCACTACTTGCCGATGATATATGCAGTAGCTTTGCAGGGAAAGAATGAGTCACTGAAATTCACTTACGAAGGATTTCACTACGCTTCAGTTTCCATGAGGTGTTTCCAAATCGGATAGCATCCGCTCCGATTTCCGAAATTCTTCTATACACACACTTATCGACTCTTAGCAATGACATAGGTTGCTGAGGAGACCCGGCGCATTGCCTGCAGCAAGCTCATTCGTGATCGAAACGGAACTCTCCTACATCTACTTCAAGGATGCCTTGAAGTTCATACACAACTACTATCTGAGGACGAACCCCGGAACTTTCAAGGACATCCAAAGAGGCAAGGCTGGCGATGCCCATTTTCTCAATTTCACCGCTTTCGATCCAGGAAACTGGCGCATGAGCGTGAAGGTGAGAGCAAGTAAACGGATACACGTGGAAATGGTCCCTGAAGGCAAAATACCTAAAGGGACGCTCGACGACCTAAGAGAGGATCTGATTATCAGCGTCGAATTGTTTGAAGATATTGTTCGCAGACACTCACTTTACTTTGTATGGATAAAGGGTCAGAAGATAATTCCCGAGGAACCTCCCTCGCGAAGGAAGAAGGCCTCTTCAAGGGTATTGTCGAGCAGCATGTTGGTGCTTTTCACACTGTTGTTTGGTGTCAACATTGTGCTGTTCATATTTTTTGGCATCTATGCTGTGATTGCGATTATCGGTCTCCAGTTTGCACTTGTTTTACTTTCGGGCAAGATTTACCTGAGGATGAGCAAGTGGAGAATCACCCAAGAGAATCCATATGTCCACATACTCGAGTTTCATCTTCCAATCAAGAACTATGGGAAGATTGGAAGCAAACTTGAAGAAGCTAATGTTGTCAAAATAAAATCGGAAATCTACGATAGAACACTGGCCAAGGGTAAGGAACCCACCTGCGAGCTAGGCGAAAGGATGCTCGCCAAGAACGGTGTGAAATGCGCGCCTGACCGCAGGTCAGCCAAAGTGATCAACGTCTACAAAATAGTGAAGACAGCTGCAGAAAAGTTCAAAATACCTGTCCCAAAAATCGTTATTTCCAATACCATGATCCCCAACGCAGCAGCGACCGGGCCCAGTCCGAGCAGAGGCGTCATTCTTATCACAACGGGGTTGCTTGTTCAGTTAGAAGACGATGAGATACTCAGCGTCGTAGGACACGAACTTGGCCACTTGAGAGGAAGAGATCCTCTCCTCTTGTTCGCATTGACCTCCGGGGAGTTTGCACTGAGACTGACCGTTTTTCTGCCTTTCTTCCTCTTCTCGCCCTTCCTATACCTGTTTGTCTCGCTAACCATTGTGTATTTTATAGCCAAGTTCTTCGAAGCAAGGGCTGACCTTCTATCAGCCATGAAGATAGGGAATCCTGGAGCATTGGCTGAATCCCTTCTAAAGATCGGGTTCCGTAAGCTTCAGTATGAGCGACTCCCGTCATACAGGCTTCGAGGCTGGCTGAGTTGGGACCCTCACCCACCAACGTACTTTAGAATCCGAAGACTAGAACAAATGAAGGGTCCGCAAAAAGTGAAGCATCCGCTCATTCGTTCAGCCAAAGACGTATTCGGCGGCTTCAAGGCTGCCCTCTGACCTTGCACGCACCAAGAGCGGAGATAGTCACTACTCAAGAAACTGGTCTTGGCAACAGAAACGGTGCCACAATCGCTAGAAGAACAAACAATAAAATGAGCACAATTGTAACAGGCTTCTTTTGCAATTAACCACCACCCTGGCCCTCATGACCAATATTGTGCTTGTGGAGAATCTCTACATAATCTCACTAGGCAAATTCCCTTTTATTTTCCCCTGAATTGTGGTTCTCGTTTCTCGGCGAAGGCTTTCAGGGCTTCCATAAAGTCCTCTGATTGCCCCATGATGAAAGTGGCGATCTCTTCCGCATCCAGTGCGGCGTCAATACTCATGTCCCAAGATTGGTTCATGAGCCTCTTGGTGAGCCTTATTGCCATCGGCGCCTTCTTCGCAATAGTACGAGCGGTGTTTTCCAGTTCCTTCACAAGATATTCTGGATTGCGCACCGAGTTGACCAATCCCAGTCTTAGTGCCTCCTCAGCTGACACCATCGGTCCAAGGAATACCAGTTCCTTTGCCTTCGCTTCGCCAATCAGTTGTGGCAAGAGCTTGTTTGATGCGTTGGACAATAGTGTTGCTATGCCCATTTCTGGCATCATTATTACAGTATCTTTTGACGCGATCCTCAAGTCGCATGCCAGAGTCATTTCGAATGCGCCCCCGATCACCAATCCCTTGAGCCCACCGATTACTGCTCCGGGATGGTCTCGGATGGCTCTTGTCACGTCTTGAAAAGCCCGAACCAGCCCCATTGCTTCAGTCAAATTCCTTTTCTCACCGAGAATGGAAAGAACGTATTTCAGGTTGACTCCGACTGAGAAGTCTTTTCCACTTGAGGTGAAGATTACAGCGAGGTCCCCATTGTCGCCGCTCTTCTTGAAAGTGCTTATTATCGACTTCAATGTCTCTAGGTCGAGTGGATTTCTTTTCTCTGGTCTGCTAAGAGTGATTCTGCCAATTGGTCCATCCTTTTCATACACTACGGGACTGCTGCTCACTTAGGCCGCTCTCCTCTGAGTAGTCAGATCAATCTCTCAATGAAGATTGTATTAAGAGTATCGACACGGGATCATGGTCAAATCGAGGTGACAATAAAGAAAGGAGATGAAAACGTTCACTTGGGTCCCAGGATCTCTTTTTTGAGTCTCACCCTGTCGACTTTTCCTATTCTGGTTATTGGAAGATCAGCTGGGTTCAGCGGGTAGATGATGATTCTCCTCGGAACTTTGAATTCTGCGAGTTCTTTCTTACACAGCTCCATTAATTCCTTTTCATCCACCTTTTCTCCAAGTTGTGGGCCCACGACAAGCCACACGACTTCCCCATATTTCTCATCTGGGACGCCTATGGCTGCGGCTAGGGCGACCTTTGGATGTTTGACCACAACTTCTTCGATTTCAGCTGGGAGCACCGTGTAACTGCCTACTCTGATGATCTCCTTTATTCTGCCAGTGATGTAGAGCCCTCCTTGCTTGTCCAAGTAGCCTAGATCCCCTGTTTTGCAGAAGCCGTCTTTCGTGAAGCCCTTCTTGTCCTCTTCAGGCATCTTGAAGTATCTCTTACTCGTCATAGGCGCTCTTACGATTATTTCACCGACTTTTCCAGGAGATAATTGGTTACCCTTCTCGTCAGCTATTCTTATCTTAACCCCTGGTAGAGGTTTCCCAACATAGCCTTCTGCAAGCTTCTGGATGTCGTCCGACGGCTCTGTGAAGGTTACTTCGGCTCCAGCCTCAGTGCTCCCGTAAGCATTAACTATTGTGGGGCAAATGCGCGATTTTATTCCTTGTAATAACTCCAAGGAGACTTTCTCTCCAGAGAGGACAGCGACTTTTAGCGATGAGAGATCGTATCGCTTGAGGTCTGGCAATGACAGAAGAATCTTGTACATCGTTGGAACGCCGCCCATCAGTGGAAGCTTCTCTTTCTGAATAGCCTGCATAACTGGGTATGGGCTCCAGTGGTCTTGGATTAGCATTTCCATTCCCCCAACGATCCCGGTGCCAATGAACTCTATTGTCCCGCCAACGTGACTAACGGGCAGATTAACCAGGTTCCTAATTCTGCCTGCCGTCCCTTTCGGGTCTATGATGCTTGCCAGTTTGCTGTATTCTTCATAGCACATTGAGACTACATTCTTGTGTGAGAGAAGTACGGCTTTGGGAACTCCAGTTGTTCCTCCAGTGAAAATGATCAATATATCGTCCTCAGGTGTCTGGGAGGTTTTCACTTGCTCCAATTCCTTGCTGAGGTTCTTCTTCGGTTTCAATGCCTCTTCAAACGGCGTGCCAATCTCCGACGGGCCTACGATTATGTACTTCATTTCTCCAAACTCTGGGCTAAGTTCCTTAAGAGTTCCAGCTAAGTTGTTCTGCTCAAACTTGTTTATAGCAACTATTATCCTTGGGTCCGCGTGAGGTATAAGCTTTCTAAGGTCGGCAATCTTGTACTGAACATCCATCGGGACAGTAATTGCGCCGATTCTGCTTGCGGCCATGTAAGTGAGAATGAACTCCGGACTACATGGCAGAATTGTGACAACTCTGTCTCCCTTCTCGAGGGCGAAACTCAAGAAAGCTTGGGCCAGCTTGTCGCTCAACTCATTAAAATCCTTACTTGTATATGTCTTGTTTTGGAACCTCATCGCTGGGAACTTGGGATCTATAGATGCCCAGTGTTCAACATACTGCCAGAGAAAGTCGAATTTCGGAATCTCCGTATACACAACCTCCTCAGTCCTGTTCTGCAAGCTACTCTGCACCAAGTAGGATGAGGCTGGTGCTGTCTAGGCAGCGGTTCTCACCATGAAGACAAGTCCCTTGTCCACATGTACCTTCATGAGGATTCACGATGTTTTCGTCATTATTTAATCGTATCTGTATATGAGCAAATGCAGCGAGAACAATTGGGGTAGTGCGAGGAGCCTTCACATGCCCCGAGATTAGTCAGAGACTGAGAAAAGCTAATTAAATAAGGAACGACAACGACAGGAATGGATGAGTGTCAGGGGTGAGTCTTAGATATGGCTAAAGGTGCATTTGTTGATAGGAAGCATCGTCCGTTGATGCAGGAAATATTCGCGACACTTGGATCTAAGCGCTCGCTTTGGGATGATTTGTCTCAGTTCATCACTGGTAACTATGGCACTCAGGGCGATCTCGCTTTCTACGGCAAGAACTACGGTTGGGCCACGCGCTATCGAAAGGGAGGGAAAGCGCTGGTTTCCATGTATCCGGGGAATGACGCTTTCACAGTTCAGGTTGTCCTTGGCGAAGCCGAAGTAATGAAAGCGTCTGGACTTAATCTCGGTGCGAACGCTAGGAAAGTTCTCGAAGAGTCTCACAAGTTTCCAGAGGGGCGCTGGCTTTTCATCAAAGTTGAATCCGAGACGGATCTTGATGACGTCAAACAACTAATCCTAATCAAGTCGCCGAAGAAGGGATAAATGACTCGATAGGACTGCAAGCAAATTCAGATGACTGACAGTTGTGGAGGAGTTTCTACGAGAGTGTTGATTGTTTACGCGCTTCATGAACCGAGGTCATTCAATGGAGCGATGAAGGACCTTGCCGTCTCGATCCTCACCGAGCAACGTCACGCGGTGAAGGTGTCGGATCTCTACGCGATGAAGTTCAATCCGGTGGCAAGCAGACAGGATTTCCTCAAGCTACCTGGCACCCAGGAGACAAACTACATGTTGATGCAGAAGAGCACAGCGCAGAAAGGAAAATTCGCCAGAGATATCGATGATGAGCAGGAGAAAGTCAGATGGGCAGATTTCATTTTATTCCAGTTTCCAATATGGTGGTTCAGCGCCACTGCAATACTGAAAGGCTGGTTCGACCGAGTCCTAGCCTGCGGATTCGCATGGGACTTCGCCAAAACCTACAGCTCAGGTTTACTAAGAGGTAAGAAGGCGATGTTGTCTGTAACGACTGGTGGAGGGCAAGAGGGATACAGTGAGAAGGGCGCCAACTTGGCAACCATCAGCCAAATACTTCACCCAATTATGCATGGGACACTCTATTTCTGTGGGATGGAATTGTTGCCTCCGTTCGTGGCATACGGAACATTTCAAGTTGGAGACCAAGGCAGGAAGAAGTACCTTGAGGAATTTAAGCAACGACTGCTTGCACTGGAGACGACACAGCCGCTGAAGTCCTATTCTCCAATCGGCTCGAAGAAATAGATACGACAGCCCATTCATCCTTTTTCATTTCTTCTTGTCTCGACTCTGTCTATTCAATCGACTCCTGACTTTTTCACCCTTGAGCTCGCGTAGAGCATCTGAGGCTATCCATTTAGCTGTTTTCGAGTCAAGCTTCTGAATTTTATAGGCTGCCTTGATCGCCTTTCTGTTCAGGTCAAGATTTCTCTTTCCGATCTGTCTCAACGCCCAGTTGATGGCTTTCTTAACGAAGTTTCGATCATCGGTAGCTTGGCTTTCTATGATGGAAAGAAACCTTTCAAATTCGCTATTACCTGCTGCTTTGTCGTGAACAGCCAATACAACCATTAAGGCAAAGGCTGCTCTCTTGACAAATTCTTCACCTCTGCTGCTCCATTGCCGGGCTTTCTGACAGGCAAATTGTGTCTTTGCGAAAAGATTCATACAGCATTGATCGCAGACATCCCAAGATTCGAAGTCTCTGACCCAGTCTTCCATTTGCTCCTCCGTAACGGAGTTCGGGTCGTCGATCATGGATGCAAGTATCTTGGCGTCGTGAATGCCTGAAGACCAAAGCTGCTGAGCCAAACAGTGATCTGTGCCTGTTTCCTTAGCTGTCATTCTCAGGTTGGGAATTGAAACCCCATAGTTCTTATTGGGATTGATCCCGTACTTCGCCATGCCAGCCACAGCACTCGGATTGGACAGCGATTTCAGCCTTCGCAGAACTTCTTCGCATTCCACCTCAAACACCTGACCGGTACTCGTATCACAAGCTCAGCAGTAAGTCTGTCAGGTACATCATTACTATCCCCAATGTTATGCCCACGAGGATTAGGTGTCTGTGTTCTCTCGTGTATGCCACTGGAATAAGTTCAACTACCACGTATAGTATCGCTCCGGATGCGAGAGCTAGAAATAGTACTGATAGGGCTACAGAGTAGAGGACTGCGCCTATCATGGAGCCCAGCGCCGTTGGTGCTCCGGCTATGAGTCCCATCAGGACCGGATCCCTTAGCCTCGTGTGGTCTTTGGGGATTGATGCAATTATCCCGAAGCCCTCAGTTCCATTGTGGAGCGCGAAGCCTATGATGAGCAAGTAGCTCAGAGTGACCTGTCCTGCTGCGTAGGCTGACCCTATCGCCAGTCCTTCCCCAAGGTTGTGGAGTCCTATTCCGAGGGCGATAAGGTATGCGAAGGACACGGTAGCACGAATTGATTTCTTTTCTCCTTGTGACTCAACTCTTTCTGGATGGTAACCCTTTACATGTGCCCGCCTTCTGCCTCGCAATGATTCATAAACCGCTAAGCCTAGTAAACCGGTTACAAATCCTGCGAGTAGAAGCCCTTGTCCAACGCCAGTACCTACTAGCTCCGCTCCTTCTTGAGCCTCGTGGAAGACATCTACGAAGAGAAAGAGAAGCACACCAATAGCGAAACTAATTAGAACAGTCCTTGCAACAACGCCAGACTTCTTTATGGCGCCCCAAGGCGCGATGCCGAGGTAAACCGGAATCAACCCGGAAACAACTCCCAAGAGCGCGGCGTAGGCGAGATCGACAGCCAAGCTCATCCTCCACCTCATTATCAGTTTCTAATCTCTTGATTTGACCTGTTGTTAACCTATGAACTTGTGCTCTATATATAGAGATGCTTGATGGGAAACTAATCATCAAATAGTATTAATGACAAGTGCAGTCGATGGGAAAGCAATTAAATACGAGCGAAAGTAACTTTGGATCGAACCACAGCGTGCTAGAGACGAGACCTTTGAAGATTTGCATTTCGCTTATGTGATGTTTGAGACCGATGGAAGGTGTTTCTCATTGGATGAACTAAGATCGATAACGATAACCGAGTTCCTCGATGACATTTACTATAGGTGGAAGGTTGAAGTGAAAGATTCAGATGGCTACAGGGCTGTTTGGCTTGATGACTGGAAGGAAGTTCTAGAGCATGTGGAAAGTGAACTTGCGCCAGGCGACAAGGAAGTAAACGTAGCATAGAGAATCATTGGAGTTTCCCGCATGCAAGCTCCATCTTAGAAGAAGAGGTCTGAAGCCGGATCTCCTATTGAACAGCGATCTGTCCATCCCTCAACTTGATCTAGGCATTGACCGAAAAAAAGGTTAAGTGCTGGTTAGACGGGCTGAACCTACCAGCTTCTATGCTCTTAAGTTTTATTTGCGTCTGCGCAGCAAGAGCCATGCAGCAACTACAACTGCGACTGCAGCACCACCACCAATCAAATACAACGTTGGAATGCCACCAGCGCCCGTTCCCCATAGCGAAGTCGATGTCAACGTAAAGTTCGCCCACCAAGCAGCTCCAGGCCCAGTCTGGTGGTAACTGAATTTGACCATGAGTCCCGTGGGCTTATCCCAATATGCCACAATGTGAATGCTGCCGGACATGACGGTTACGTTCATGTAGTTGACTGTTCTCGTTCCGCCTGCGATATTATAGTTGGTCAGAGTGCCGTTGATTTTGTATAGGACGGAGCCGGAGTAGAGTGGATCACCGATAGCTAGGTTTGCTGCGATATAGTACATGTAGGCGAAGCCCTGCTGTGAAGAGACATTTTCGGCAAGACCTGAGTGGCTATTTGCTTGTGTGCCATTAGCGTAGTACTCAGTCTTGGTGAATGTTACTACTGCTCCACTCACGCCCGTGACTTCGGTTTTTAGAGAGCCAATGTTAAGATTCGTTTGTCCAAATGAATAGTTGGCGACTGCTCCTACTGGGACCCCAGGTGCGTATGTTGCAGCCATTGTGGGAGTGCAAGCTACTGAGAGTACAAGGAAAATTGAGAGCGCTGCGAAACCACATGCTAGTTTCTTTCTCATACTAAAATGCCTTCATACATGCTTTTGCTAGCAATGATTGCCGAATCTTATGTGCGAGGAATATATTAAGCTTCTCTAAATTCAAGGGCGCCCGCGTCGCGCTAAGAGCAGGGATCTTAGCGCGCGCCAAATAGTCGCCCAGCCAATTAATGGCTCGATTATCCGATTTGACCATGCTTCGCCTAGTACGGTTGGTCGCATCGTCGCCGACCAAAATATTCAAATATGGGATAGTCTCCATTCTAACCTTATATTATAACCTTAGAATGTCTTCGGGTTTGGTGAGTGGAATATGACGCCCACGAAGTCTACAAGACCGATAACGGGAAAGATACCAGTTCTTCTGCCTGCGAGTGACGTGGTCGTATTGGCGTATGTCGCGCTTAGGAAAGAAGGTATCTCGGGCAAGGAGATCGATGAGATCCTGGATCTGCAGGGCACGAGAACGTGGGCAGATATCGGTTCCTCCTCCGTGTACAATTGTCTGAACAGGCTTCAACAGTACAATTACGTGAGAAGTGAGCAAAGCAAGAAGGAAGGTCATGGAGTGAAACTATACTTCGCGATGGAACAGGGGCTGGACGCGCTGGAAAAGGAGCTGATGTATCGCCTCTCAACCCACAAGAAAAGCAAAAATGAATTGGACATAGGCATCGCAAACTTACCTCTCCTGAAGAAAGAAAAGGTTCTGAAATCTCTGGGAGCATATATGGAAACGATGGACAAGAACTTGCAGGTCTTGGAATCAAACATCTTTCCCCTAATGCAGTTTGGGTTGCTTCGTCACAATAAACCTGATGAAAGAGTTGGGAACATGACTATCGGGGAAATCGACCCGCGCGACGTGCAATTGATCTTGGCGCTGTTTGAGCGCCCGTACAGGGAGTTGAGAGCCAGGAAGCAGTGGTTACGTGAGTTCATGCAGAGAATAGAGTATGGTTACGTGTGGTGCGCCGACCAGGAACCAAACCTCAAGATCTTGGAAGCAGTTCAAGACGAATCCCAGAAGAAACTAGAGAAGAAGCGGAAGGAGAGAGGGAAGAAAGCTATCCTAATCTGACAAAACCTGGATTGGAGGTAGAAAAATATGCCAAAGGCACAAGTGAGCATAAAAGCTGGCAAAGCGGAAAAGAAGGAAAGGATCCTGCTGCCCAGCGCAGACTACGGCAAGGAAGGAGTCACTGGGGAAGTAATCAAGGTGCAGAATTTCAAGCACATGCCGGGATACAACTGCCAGTTCTCCAGCGTACGAAAGGTACTGGCCCATTACGGTTGGAACATGTCCGAAGAGATGTTGCTCGGGCTGTCATCCGGGCTTGGGATGATGTACTGGGAGATGAAAATGATGCCCGCACCATTCATGGGTGGATTTCAGGGTAGCAGAGACATGGCAATATTCGGTGAGAAGGGCGTCGCAAGGCTGGGCGGGAAGGTAATTGTGCAGCAGAGCGCATCTGTTCCCAAAGCTCATCAGCAACTCAAGGATCTACTCAACCTAGAAAAGCCAGTTATCGCATTTGTCGATATGGCATTCTTGCCACATTTCTTTAGAGACGACGCAAAGATACCGTACGAAGATGCTGGTCACTTCGGTGGTCATACCGTGGTCGTCTTCGGCATCAACGAGAAGGAGGGCACCGTTGACATCTCAGACCGCTTCGATCAACCAGTTAAGATGCCCTTGAACTATTTCCAGATGGCTCGTGCAAGCGTGTATCAGCCTTTTCCGGCGAAGAACAAGCTCGTCGAATTGAGACTGCCTGAGAAAGCGAAACCTCTGAGAGAAGTGCTACCGATCTCAATAAAGGAGAATATCAAGTTCATGATGAATCCGCCTATATCCAATTTCGGGCTCAAGGGTTTCCTCAAGTTCAAGGCGAAGTTCCCTGAGTGGTACAGAACATATGATCCCGACAAGTTTCTGTTTGCATTAACGAATGCCTTCATCTACATGGAAACGGGAGGTTCAGGAGGAGCATGGTCAAGAACACTTTACTCACGTTTTCTGAAGGAAGCCGCTGAGACCCTCCAACAACCTAAGCTCGAAGAGGCATCCAAAATGTTCGAAGAAGATGTAGAAGTCATCCGAGAACTTGAGAACACAATGCTCCCAGATGAATTACCAAACATCGCTCAAATACGAAATGTTTTCCTGGAAACGAACAGAAACCAAGAAGAAATGTCGAAGAACTACAGGCAGCGCCTGCGGGAATTAGACGAGGAACTGAAAGCGTCAATTAAAGCTGCGAAAACCGAAGACTATACGAGATATGCACCTCAGGTTCAAAAGGTGCAAGCAGCGATCCAAAAAGTCTATGACTTGGAAGCCAAGGCATGGGCATATATTCAGAGCATACCGCTCTGAAACCACATCTTTCCTTTCTTTCTCCAGCAAAGTCTATTAGAAGACTTGATCATGACAGATGGCGAGGGATAGATTATGGATAAGTGTCCAAGATGCGGTAGAAAAGTGGATGCGACAATCTACTACTGTCCTGACTGTGGGGCGTACTTGCAGGGTTACTCTACGCAGGAGATGTCGGTTTCTTCGGATAACTTAGCTGCTACGATTAGGCAATTGATTAAGGAGGGAAACGTGCGCAGGATAATCGTCAAAAATGAGAAAGGACAGAACGTCTTCGAGATACCTGTGACGGTCGGCGTAATCGGTGCCTTCCTGATGCCGTGGATGGCAGCTCTGGGAGTGATTGCGGCGATGGCAGCGAACTACAAGATAGTTGTAGAAAGAAAAGAAGGAAAGTAGAATTCGAATAGCTACCTAACGAGCAGGAGCCACGTAGCCCGAAACCATAATTCTTTTTTTACTGTGGAAAGTTGAGAGGGCAGATTTCCCTGCCTCCGCTCGTGTTCAGAGTCTGTTTCTGAGTGCCTCGATGACCTCATCCATATTCTTGTACGTTTGGATTGGCAGCCTCTCCAGAATCTCTGATGTATGGATTCTTTCTGTAGGGCTTAGGTCGAAGACTTTCCATCCCTGGTGCTCGATGAGCCGTTCCTTTGTCGTCGGAAACTTTGCGTCTTCGCTCAGCACTTCTTTGAGTGAGGAGAGTCCAACGGATTTCGTCACGGGTGCCATCTTGAAGGTGTCATTGTACACCCTGAATCTTGCAGCATCTAGATACATCTTCAAACCGTGGAAGGATAGCACGATCTTCTTTTCCTTCCCTTTCTTGATCTTGTCGTGTATTTGTTTTAGTTCCTTGTCGTCGAATTGGTAGATGTTGTGCTTGCCCTTGCCGAACAGCCTCGTGTACATGATGTCCGAGTTGTATGCTGGGTTTTCCTTTGATATGTCTACACAGTGTATTATGTCTAGGTCCTGCATTAGCCTCGTAAGGTAGTCGGGGAGTTGTTCGGCCTCGGGATGCCTGATTTCCCATGCAAGTCTGATCCCTTTCAAGCTTGACGAGCCCAAGAGATCTCTGATTGCGTTGGTCTTGGTTGCCGTCAACTTGAAACTCGGCGGGGTTTGTACTTGTAGTATTGTTGCTCGTAGCGTTCTGCAGATCTCAGTGGCGTTGTCAAGCGTTTTGTAGGATTCCTTGACTGGTTCGAGTTTGTACTTGTGGGTGAGGTCCTTGTGGCATCTGACTGAGAACTCAAAGTCCGCTGGAACCTTCTCTCGCCAAGACGCGACTTGCTTCATTGGCGGTGTCTCGTAAAAGGTGGAGTTCACTTCCACAAAGTTGAAAGCCCTTGCGTAAGTAGATAAGGGATCCAAGCCCGGAATCTGGAAGTACGCCCAGCCACCTGCGCCAATCCTGTATTCCGTCATCGACATCAACAGTGTACATTAACATGGAGTTTCCTTTAAGAATTGACCTTCGGGCGCTGTTCCCCTCATTCTCCTCAAATCGTCGATATTCAGCAAGAATGATGGATTTGAGAAAGTGAAATAAAAAAGGGAAAGACGAAGTAATCATCGGCTACTAATAAACCGCGAAAACAGGTTCAAGGGAAATGCAAGGAGCGAAAAAGGCTCTGATTATTTTTCGCGTCTATTCTTCGACCTTTAGCGCCTCTGGGAGGAATGCTCTCATTAGATCCACCATATGTCCGTACTCCTCGCGCCCGCGCATGGATACTTCGATATCCTTCCCCTGCTTCGGCTTTATCTTGATGTGCCCACCGCGCATTGTTCCAGGCTTCTTGATCTCGATCTGCGCGATATTATCCCTGTAGATGTCGAAGTCCTTGTTCTTTTCAAGGTCTTGAATCTGCTTTGCGCTTTCGTCCTTCGTGAATGCTTGAGCGAATGCGCCTCTGAGAATGTCGCCTTTAATCGTGCCAGCCTTGCCACCGAGAGCGCTCGCAACCAAGAATCCCTTTAGGACACCGCCTCTCTTCTTGGTGCCGATTATTCTTCTATTGGTGGCGTAGATCCCGTAACCAGACATGATCCCTTTCTTCAGGTTGGCGCTGGTGAAACCGCCAAGGTATTGTTCTTCTTCCAACTGATTGCCTCCTTTACACTCGTTCTCGGCGTATGGATAGTACTATGCGATTCTGAATTAAAGCTTACTAATCTTTTGCGATGTTCTCAACAGAAAAACAAAGCGCTCCACTCTTGTAAGGAACATAGTCCACTCTCTGCATCTTCTTGCCCAAGCCTGAGGTGACCTGCCCTCACTTTGGAGCTCTTCTTGCAAGGAAGCATGTCGCTCCGATGATTCCAGCGACAAACGGCGTAGCCGAAATGTAGAGTGACGATGTGAGGCCTAAATACGATGCCCCCGCAATTATGTAGATTATTCCGCCAGCCATCCAGAGCTCACTGTTTGGTGAATATTCCCGATACAATAGGAAAAACACCCCGAGCAAAGTTATTGCTATTCCTGTAAGCAGAATATACGACAGCATAAGCATTACACCCAGGGCGTTAAGGGTGTAATAGCCCATGAAATACTCTACGGTCGTAACCCCTAAGATTGTCAGTATGTAATATACTAATCCAGTTATTGCGGCGATCAATGCGAACAAGGAAGCAGCCGTGCCCGAGCCGCTGCCACCAAGCTTCCAAGTTATCCTGGCGATGGAAACCCTGAGCAATATAGCGAAGACAAGGAACATTATGGAACTGATGAGACCAGATGGTGCCAGACCCCTGTAGTCCGCTGTTCCTCCGAGACCGTACGCTACGAAGTACCCAATGGGACTCATCATTCCAGAAATCGCCAAAAACACCTGACCAACACCACCCACCCTGAGTTCACCCCTAGTCAGCTCTCCAGACGGGCGACCCACATCAATATCCTTGACCTTCCTTTTGATTTCTTCGACGCTGAGTGACTCCTTGACTATTTTTAGCAGGTCGGATCTGGTTGCATTGCTTTTGATCGGAGACTCAGATACTGATTTCGCAAGCTCAATAAGCACACTGAAGTCAAGTTCTTGCAGCAACTCATCCTTCTTGCTCACCAGGATTTCATCCCTCTCCCGAATACCCATCGACAACATTGATAGTGATCATTATTTAAATACTTTTAGACTTCCTCTCTACCTTGTCATGGTGAGGTTTTGATTGGGAGACATAATTCTTGGGACGTCTGGTTGGAGCTATGAAGAGTGGGTGGAACCTTTCTACAGGTTCAAGAACGTGAGCAAGCTCCGCTTCTACAACAAGGTTTTCAGGACTGCTGAGATTGACTCCACGTTCTACCGCTATCCTACTGAGGGCATGGTCTTTGGGTGGTTAAGGTACACCGATCCCGGCTTCGTTTTCACGGCTAAGCTTCCAAAGCAGATAACCCACGAGAAAATGTTGGACTTGAATGAGGGAGTTGAGGGGGACGTCAACAAGTTCTGTGAATTGATGCGTCGCCTCCTCGATGGCGGGAAACTCGGGTGCCTCCTAATTCAGCTTCCCCCAAGCTTCACATACGACTATCTGGAGCGACTAGAGAGTTTCTTCGAAGTTCTCCCCAAGGAATTCTCGTACGCTGTCGAGTTCCGTGACTTGTCATGGATGAGTGATGAAACTTGGAAACTCCTCTCAAAGCATGGAGTCGCCTACACGAATGTTGATGAGCCACTTCTGCCGTCAGACGTGAAGGTGACTTCAAAGATCACTTACTTCAGGTGGCATGGGAGAGGAAGGAGACCATGGTTCGACTACAGGTATAAAGAGGATGAATTGAAGCCATGGGTGCCAAAAGTAAAAGAAGCTGCAGGTAGAGTCGAGAAGGTCTACGGCTACTTCAACAATCATTACCATGGCTATGCTGTGGAGAACTGTCTTCAAGTCCTTGAAATGCTGGGCGTCCTCACACCTGAACAGGCTGAAGCGAAAGCACGCATCCAGAAACACTTCCTTATGCCTATCCGAAAGGAGAAAGTTGCAGTTGCAACGCTCGACCGATGGACAGGACAGAGTCTCGAAAACCTACTTCAGGAATTCATGGGCGCAGAAAGGCTGAAACGAGCAAGGAAAATCAAGGATGAAGAGATCACTGTGGAAGAACTCTCCGATTCTATTATCAAAGCATCCGTCCGTGGCTACCATATCGTCATCGACATTGGGAACAAGGTTGTTCTTCACGACTGCGCTGACTGGGACAAGCTCATTCCCCAAAAGAAATTCTGCAAGCATCTTGGAAAACTCATGTTGACCATAGACGAAGACAAGGCTTTAAGGGCCCTCAGAAAAATCAGCGCCGAGATAGAGTTCTGGAAATTCAAGCCCTACACTGGCTAACTAGATGAAGAGAGCGCATGATAACAGGTCTCCTTCCATTCTCGTACAAAGAAAGAGGCTTGGTCTTACTTTGCAGCCTTCTTGATCTGAGAGGCCACATCTTCCAGGCCGAGTCTCTTCAGTGTTGATTCTGTGGGTATTCCGTTCTTGTCCCATCCTCTTTTCTGGTAGTATAGGTCAAGCATTCTTTCGAATTGGGCTTTGTCGAGCTTCTGTCCTTTCTGGGGTCCTATGGTTGCCGGTTCCTCGAACCACCGTGCTGGGGGCATGTCCATTGCTCTCCCCCAATTCTTCCCGTATTCCCTCACCCAGAAGGCTCTTATGAGTGTGCATACTCGGTCGGCGATTTCGAAGATGTTCTCCATAGTGAAGTTGACGCCTGTTATGGCTTTCAGATACTTATGGTACCATGATAGATCAAATCCTAGTTCGACCCATGGGAGTCTGCATGCCGTCAGACATTCGAACATTCCACCCCGTAGCCTTTGTAGCTCGATTACCTTGTCAACTTTGTTTTCGCCGTATCCTGGTCCTGCCGTTGTTACTTCCCAGGCGATGACCCATGCGTCTTTATGGTGCGCTCCTATTGAGCATGTGCCGAATGATAGTGCCATTGCTGGCATTCCGTGGCAGTTGTAGGCGGAGATCTCGAGTCCTTTGACGTGCATGGCCCACCTCTCTGATCCATTCTTGAACTGTTGGGCTGCTGCCTTCACGCCCTGAGCTAGTGTTTTGCCCAGCGCCGGACGTTGAAACACGATGTCTTCTAGTAGGTTCTTGGCTGCTTTGAAGTCTCCCCATCGAATGCCTTCCTGAATGATCCTCTTCTCCGAGGCTTCCATCGCAAACCCTATCGCGCTCCCAACTGAGATCGTGTCGACACCATAGTCGTCGGCGAGCCTGTTGAGTGTTGCCACTTGTTTGAGGTCGCCCAGCCCAATGTTTGACCCGAGCATGGCGACGTTCTCGTAGTCTAGCTCTGAAGGTTCACCATTAGAGTCCCTCACTACGTTTCCGCAGGTCATGTTACAGTTAGGGCAGCCACGGTTCTCCACGACCATCTTCTCCATGGTGTCTCCGCTGATCGCGTCCGCCTTATCGAACACTCCTTCCCTATAGTTCGTTGTTGGCAGCACGCCGTGCGTTTGACTCCACACTATTGTCGACATGGTTCCCTGGGCTTTCCAAGACTTATAGCCTGTCTTCGAAAGAACATCTTTGTAGCCGTCTGCGCCCAGTTTCTTCGCCTCATCAGGGCTAGCCAACTTTATCTCGCGGTCACCAGCAACTACGATCGCTTTCAGCTTCTTCGACCCCATGACTGCTCCGATGCCCGGTCGCCCGCCTCCTCTACCTTCCTGCGATATGATGTTAGCGTACTTCACAAGGTTTTCCCCTGCTTGGCCGATGCTCAAAACCCCGATTTTCTTGCCGTGTCTCTCACGCAGTTTTCGTTCCGCCTCAAATGTCCCATGACCCCAGAGATTTTCAGCGCTTTTGATCTCAACCGTGTCGTTTTCTACGTAGAGGTAGCATGGTCTCTTGCTTACTCCCTTGACGACTATTGCGTCGAATCCAGCTTTCCTCAGGTACACGGAAACCAGGGTCCCAATGTTCCCGTCTCCGTACCCGCCTGTCAGTGGACTCTTCGCCGCAACAACGACCTTCCCAGGACTTGGCAGGGACAATCCTGTGAGCGGTCCAGCTGCGACCACGACCTCATTCTCAGGGGAGAGCGGATTTACTCCAGGCATAAGATCGTCCCAGAGTATTCTCACAGCGAAACCGCGCCCGCCCAGAAACTTTGAAGCGAAGTTCAAGTCGTACTCTTGGATTGTGCTCTTACCACTAGTGAGATCAACTCGAAGGATTCGACCGTTCCATCCCTTTAACATTAATCCTCACCACTCCACTTGCCAAACACGATCTATTCTTGAGCCACGCCCTTATAAGATTGCACCTAACCTTTCAGATAATTCTCGCCCTAGGAACTTCGCTTTAGCGGTCGAACCACTATTTCTGGAAAGTTCTCGCAGGTTTTCGAATCTGAGATCTGTCTTTCTCCATCGTGTTTTAAGCAGCCCTATTAGCTCGGAAGAGGTAACCGCCTGATCGCGAATGAAGATTTATTTGCGCGCAGTAACAAGGCGAAGCTACTGTCCGGCTCGAAGAAGCAGGGAAAATGAAGGAAAGGGGATGAGCCAGCTCCTCCCCATGTATTCTAGTCTACTTTCTCCTGCTGAACATGAACGTTCCAAGGACTATCATGGCCACATCGAAGCCGCCAACGATCAATATGTCGATGTATAGAGGAAACAGCGGGGGAAGAGCGCCTCCAAGTATGATCGTCCTTAGGGCGTCGACCCCATAAGTCATAGGGTTGAAGTAGGTTACCGCTTGAAGCCAAGCTGGAGCGTTTGATAGGGAGAATAGTGCGCCGCTAGTGAAGAATATTGGCAGCGTTACGAAGCTCTGTATAACGCCGAAGCTCTCAAGGCTGGTCATTGAGCTGGCTATGGTTAGCCCAATGCAGACTAGCCCAAAAGTCACTATTATCATCACTGGCAAAGCGATGAGGAACACCAAGAGGTTTAGGGGAACCTGGATTATGAAGCCCAGCATGAAAGTAATTACTCCTTGGATTAGCGCGTCAGTGCTGTTTCCCAGCATTTTCCCGATGAATATTGAGCTTCTCGATATGGGCGCAACAAGTATCTCCTTGAGAAAACCGAACTCCCTGTCCCAGATGACAGAGATGCCCATGAACATTGACGTGAAAAGCATGGTCTGCGCGATGATCCCAGGATAGATGAACTGCTGATACGGTATTGGCAACGATGTTGATGGAAAACGCATCGCCGACCCGAATATGAGCAACCAAAGTGCGGGTTGAACAAAAGAGCTGATAGGCCGCACTCTCTCTCGGAAGTACCTCTTGACTTCTCTAAGCCACAATGTGTATATAGCTCGTGCTTCGGTCATCTTACAGCTCTCCTACGGGCGGCTGCCACGCCGTGGTATTCTTTGCCCTCTTCTTCCCTTATTGCTCTACCAGTATAGTGAAGGAAAACGTCTCCTAGGTCGGGTTCGTGAAGCGATATGGAGCCTATGCGTATGCCTGCGTTTGCAGCAACCTCAACTATCCTCGGTAGAGTCTCATGTCCGTTCTTCACGTGTACCGTGAGTTCATTCATTGATATGGCCATTTTGCTGACCAGCTCAGTGTCCTTCAACCTTTGAGATAGCTCTTTAGCCTCTGATGTTTTTATCGCAATTGTTTCTTCTCCCAAGCTCTCCTTCAGGTTGTCCGACGTGTCTAGTGCTACTATCTTTCCGTAGTCGATGATGGCTATTCGGTCGCATAGTTTGTCTGCTTCATCCATGTAGTGAGTTGTAAGAATAATCGAGATGTCTTCTTCCTTTGAAAGTTTTTTTATGTAGGTCCATATGTGTTCGCGTGTCTGCGGATCAAGACCGATTGTGGGCTCATCGAGAAACAGTACCCTTGGATAGTGTATGAGTCCTCGTGCTATCTCGAGCCTACGACGCATCCCGCCGGAATAGGTTCGAAGCAAGTTATCAGCTCTCTTGTCGAGCTCAACAAGATTTAGAAGCGTCTTGATCCGTTTTTTCGCAATATTGGGTGGAACACCATAGAGGTTTGCGTGCATCTCCATGTTCTCCCGTCCAGTGAGCCTGTCGTCGACACTTGGCTCTTGGAAGACAATTCCAATTGACTTTCTTACTTGCCCAGGTTGCTTCACTATGTCAAATCCGTTTACGGTGGCGCTACCAGATGTAGGCTTCAAGATCGTGCAAAGCATAGAGATGGTTGTGGTCTTGCCAGCGCCATTTGGACCCAAGAGACCAAATACCTCGCCATGCTCGACCTTGATGTTTAGGCGATCCACCGCAACTAGGTCTCCGAATTTCCGGGTCAGATCCTTCGTCTCGATGATGTGACTCATGGCACCATCACCAGTCCCACTTCCAAGAAGCATACTTGATTGCTTAAGAACATAATGTGCATCATATTCTGCTAAAAGCCGATCTATGGATAACTCTGCTCGCTAAAAGGATTGTTCTGGGTCTCCGTGGAGCCTCTTGGTGGCTCCAATTGGTTCATCAGAAGAGGCAAAGCAAAGGAAAATGTTTAAGAAGAGAACAATACATCAAGATCAAGATAGGAGTTAGCAACATCCGCATGAAGAATTTTGAAACTTCGCTTCTTTCTTTCGTTCCGATGGCGAAGAACTTTCTCGACAATACTTGGGTTGTGAGATCCTCCAGCGAGGACACATCCGGTTCGAGCTTGAATTTCTTTTCGGGTTACACTAATATAGTTGACATAAGGCTTAAATATAATTGATACACTAATAAGGAAACGACTGTCTGATATGCCCTTCCGGGCAAGGAGTGAAGAATCGGTGGGAGAAGGAGACTCCTCCTCAGGTGATGAGGAGGGCTCAGATTCCGATTCGGATTCGGATTCGGATTCTGATCGCAACCGTAATGAAACGAGATTTAACGGCTCGACATTTGTTAGTCGCTTTGGGTCTTCGTCCATCGAGGACGAGGTGGCTTCCAAGGGAAGCGCTTCGACAACTGCATCGTCGAACCTGTTGGTTGTCTGCGACACCAAGATCGAGCTAGCTGATGTTCCATCAATGCGTCCCGTAGATTTTCTCAGAACATCAGACAATGACAGTTTTGTAGTCAATGTTAGCCATGACTATCGCTACATGAAGATGGGCTACTACGTGTCCCTCCATGCAGAACTCTTGGATGACCCTGTGATTCCAAAGTGCTCTGATGCTCTTGATGTCTATAGGAGCCCCATCCTCCTCTTGAGAGCCTCGAAAGCAGGTATCCCCATTGTGCCCTACGTGGTGACGGACTCTGCTATGGATGCCATTTCGATGTTCGATTTGCCGTTGATAGTTTTCCCTCTGAAGCCATTCCCAAGTTGTGGGTTCAATATAGTCTACTCCAAGAACGGTCTGGACATTGTGATGAAGAGGCTGACGATGAATAGGAGGTACACCGTCTGCGTCGAACCCCTGCGAGGGCAACTTGCCTCATTCAAATCAGTCTTCGGCACGCCGGTTCCCATTGAGGTCAATATTGACTGTGATGATAATGTGCGAAATCTGGCAAGGAGACTGTTCCACGAATTCCAGGTTCCACTTTTCAAGTTCTTTGTGCAACGAGAAGGCGATCACGTTCACCTTTGCAGTATAGATCCGCTGAAAAGGACTCGCAAGCGAGACTTAGCTGAGTCCAACTTGATTACAGAAGGAATAGTGAAGGTGGGGGAGGAGATTGTTTAACCACAACGGTCACAAGAAGATCGCCTGCTTCGTTGAGACCTACAACTTCTTGCGCAAGGACGAAGTTGACGCCTTGCGCAACTTTAAGCAAACTGCAGAGATGAAAGGACACACCTTCAACTTCATCTACAAGAGAGACATACCTACCATTCCAGAGTACGACTCACTGTTCATCAGGGCCACAACTGACCCAACGTACACCGCTTACATCGTGTCAAAACTGGGCTGGGAGAACGGGTTGAAGGTTGTGGATGCTCCGAGGTCAATCCAGTGCTGTGCGAACAAGATAAGCATGTATGGGCTCCTTGAGAAACATGGTGTCCCGTACATACCCACGGCTATAATAGTCAGGGAGGATCTGCGCCGCAAAAACATACAGCATCTTTTTGAGTTGTTCGGTTTTCCCTTGGTTTTGAAGGCGCCGTACACTAGCTTCTCGAGGTATGTTGAGAAGGTCGCGAGTGAGTCAGGTTTCAGAACAATCGCCAAGAGGTACTTTAGGAGATCAGATGCGATCGTTGTCCAGAAGTTCATGCCCACAGCATTCGACTGGAGAGTCGGCGTTCTCGACAGGAAGGTCCTCTACATCTGCAAGTATGCCATGCCCAAGGGTAAGTGGAAGCACGGTGCCAAACTAAGGGGCAAGCAAACTTTCATCTGGGGAGAAACCTACCATGTCAGGAAGGAGAACGCCCCTGAGAAACTAAAAGAAGTAGCCCTCAACGCGTGTAACGCTATCGGAGAGGGTTTGTTCGGGGTAGACATCAAAGAGATCAATGGAGACTACGTTATAGTTGAGGTTAACGACAATCCGAGCATCTATGCCGGATTCGAAGACTACTACGACAAAGATATCTATGAGAAGATAATAGACTTCCTCGTGAACTGACAGCGACACCGAAAGAATTCCCAGACTCTTTTGCAGATTTCTATTTCTATTGCGGAGGCTGAGCGATCACGTATAAGGCTTTAGAGGTTCTCGGTCCAGAACACGAGTTCTCGGTCGTCGACGAGGACTTACATGCGCTATCAATCGTGGACAAGATCATGAAGGGCTTCCATGGGCGAATAGTCAACGAAATGAGGTTCCCCAAGTTTTCCGTTGGCAAGGAGCTGCAAACCCACGTCCTTGAGTTCAGTTCAAAGAAACCCTTTTACTCCCCTAAGGAATTCGAGGAAACCATGCAGGTCGCGGTCTCACTTGTCTTGGAACACCTCAGATCCAAGTACGGCGCGTTCCTGCTTGGTTCAGGCATGCACCCGTTACTCAACTTGCCGGAGACGGGTGTCTGGTCGCATCGGCATAGGAGCATATACAAGGCTTACGAGGCTGTATTCAACCTGAGGCAACACGGCTGGATTAACATTCAGTCTTTTCAGCTGAACCTTTCCTACGGAAGCAAGAGAACTGCGCCAGCCCTGCACAACGTGATCGCTGGCATGGTTCCCTACATTCCTGCGATCACAGCCTCGTCCCCGATCTATGAAGGGAAACTAGGAGAATATGTCGACAACAGACTTCACTTCTACAAGATCAATGAGGTAGAAGTTCCGTCCTTAACTGGAGATGTTGTCCCCGAGTACGTGGAGTCAACAGAGGACTACAAAGAGAATGTAATCGGAAAGTACTCTAGGGATCTCGCCAAACTGAATGTAGACAAGTTTATTCTCTATAAGGAGTGGGTTAATTCCAGAGGCATTGTTCTTAGGTTCCAGCGCAAAGCGATCGAGATAAGAGTAATTGATGAACAGGAATGCATAAAGTCTGATGTGGCGATAAGCTGCTTCATAAGGGCTGCAATGAGGGGACTAATGGAAGCTTATAATCAAACCAAGGAACTTCTACCCCACGATTTGCTGGTCAAAGACTTCAACTCCGTCATCAAAGATGGTCTAAGGGCGAAAGTTCTACACCCCAAAGGCCCCACGGCACTTGACGTATGCAAATTTTTGTATAGGCTAGCATCTGAAAACGCCTCAGACGAAGAGAAAGACTATCTTCCACTAATCAGAAGGAGAATGGAAGAAGGCAACTTATCAGAAGCAATAGCGAAGAAGGTAAAACAGAAGTCTCAAAAAACCGAACTCCGAGAAGCAATACTGGAAATATACCTTAACATAGCGAAAAGCTTGAAAGACAACACACCCTACTTCTGATGAATCTTCAACAGGAGGAACGTCGAATGAGCAAGAAGAAGGAAGCTGAACGGCAAACCGACTTCTTCGACATTTGCGGTCGATGCAACAATGGCTGCTGCAGAGGTGCAAGACCCCCGACATCTCCAAAAAGAAGGAAACTGATAGAGGACCACCTCAGGACTCACCCCTTGAAAGACATGAAGCCTCCGTACTTCGACGAATCACACTATTATGCTCATCCTAGGGAGACGCCCGAAGGGTACTGCATATTCTACGACCAGAGGACAAGAAAATGCAGGATACACCCAGTGAAGCCTGAGACATGCGTAGCGGGTCCAATAACATTCGACATCAATCCGAAAACACGGAAACTCGAGTACTACCTTAAACTCGAAAAGATATGCCCACTCGCGGGCAGAATGCACAAGACCGACACTGCCGCCCTAAAGAAGCACGTAAAATCAGCCAAAAGAGAGATACGAAGGGTCGTTCGCGACTTAGAACCTGAAGCCTTGAGAGCTATATTGAAAATTGACGAACCCGACACCCTCAAAGTGGACGAAGAGAAACTAGAAGAAGAAGTGTTGAGAAAACTCTTCACCAAAGAATGAACAAACCACGTTAAGTAACTACTTTCTCTTTGTTTTTGCCATCAAGTAGGACACTATGAGTGGCAGCGCTATGGTCGCGTCGCAGTAAACTATTGCTGTTTTTGCTTCTCCCTTGATTTTACCCCAGCTCATTGCTTCACTTAGTGTTGCTCCTGACAGTCCGCCCCATTGCGGCGCATCTGTTGTTATCTGGGCTGCGTACCTGAATCCACATGCTTCCCATGTTGGCAGAGCCATCGAGGCTTGGAGGACGAAGTTCTTTGGTGTTCCCCCTCCCACTATCATGATCCCGCGGTTCTCATGCTTGTCCATGTCTTCGAACAGGCTATCATACTCTGTTACCTGATCAACCAGTATTCTAGCATTGTACTTTGGTTGGATGACCTCGAGGTTAGCGCAGTGTAAGCGTATTCCGAAGTCAGAGTCCATGAGCGCTGGGCAGTAGATTGGAACCTTGTACTTGTAGGCAGTGGCTAGAATTCCGTTGTCGTCTTTCTCTGATAGTTCTTTTCCCAGTCTATTGAGGAAATGCGCAGGTGTAATCTTGATCTCTTCATAGGGTGATCCTCGCTTCGATGAACCCGCACTCGTGGGACTGGAGCCCTCACCCGTCTCTTTTCTTTTCTCTGTCACGAAGCTCGGGAAGAATGTGCTGTCAAGCCATTCCCCGAATTCGGCCCACTTCTCATTTATGAGGTACACGTCGTAGATCCTGAAGAGCTTCTCTTTGAAGAGTTCAGTGTCGTCCGCTTCCGGGCTTCCAATGATGTGAGCCTTATAGACTCCTTGAAGTGAATCGTGAACCATGTTCGCCCCAGTTGTCGCAATGACATCAATGAAATTGTTCTCGATGGCTTTGGCTATCACTCTACGCATTCCAGCTGGAGTCATCGCTCCAGCAAGCGTGAAATAAATCCGAGATTTCGACTGGACGGCGGAGAGCCAAGTGTCAGCGACATCGAAAAGTCTTCTCGCATTGTAGGCTGTCTGCCCCAATTGCTCTACTAATTCAGATACTGTGAGTTCTCCGCTTGGCTCCATGTCCTTGACAGGAGGTTTTCTGACAGTACGGATTCTTGGC
Source organism: Candidatus Njordarchaeum guaymasense (assembly GCA_030587605.1). GTDB lineage: Archaea > Asgardarchaeota > Njordarchaeia > Njordarchaeales > Njordarchaeaceae > Njordarchaeum > Njordarchaeum guaymasense. Next base: position 983 of record JAUQYT010000046.1, on the reverse strand, counting down.
GACAATCTCAACACCAGAAGTGCAAAACCTTTGACTGTGTATCGGACACGATTAGCACTTCTACATGTTCACTCTATATATAGTTTCGTTTGAGTATCTCTTCAAAGCGCCAGCATTGTTCTGAAGAGATTTTCAGGAATTTCCACACCGAGCTGTCACTGATTTCTCGGCAGATGATTCCTGATTTCTCCGACGTCCCACCTGTGAACGTAGACCTTGTTAGCGTAGCTCTTCACCGTGACCAGCTTCTCCAATTCTTTCATAGCTCTTTCATGTATGTCTTGCGGAGCGTTCCATTGGGACGAGAACGCCTTCTCTTTCAGGGCAACCAGATCCTCGTCTATGCTGGCATCAAAAGAGGCGATGAACTTGGACTGCGTAGGCTTGATTAGCTTCTTTAGGTCCCATTCTCCTAACCCAGGGTGGCGATAGCTGTAACCATATTTCTTCATCAATTCCTTGTAGATGTCTCCCGGGGAAGTTTCGGGTCCCTCAACTAGGACAGAGAATAACGCTATCCTGGTGACCCTCACTACTTCTCTCAGCGCCGTCCTCCAATCAACAATCAAGTGAAGTGCGTGGACGCTCATCGACGCATCAAAAGTCAAGTCTGGGAAAGGCAAGCTGCGTGCATCGGCAAACATCAAGTTCTTAACTTTCTTGCCAATTGCCTTCTTCAACATCTTGCCCGAAATGTCTATTCCCACGACCTCGAAGCCCAGATTCTGAAGTGGCTCCGCAAACCGCCCAGTGCCGACACCCACATCCAAGATTAGCATGCAATGTTTCAATTCGTCTTCCAGAACCTGAGCTGCCTTCTCCATTACGTTCAGCGGAAAACTTCTAGTCCTGTCGTAATACTCCGCTGCACGGTCAAAAGAGATACACACGTTCCCGTCACACTCTTGTAGTTAGCCACTCCATATTATATGAAAGCTATGAAGGCTCACCAGTTGAATTGGCCGCCGATACTCTTTGGAACT
>JAUQYT010000009.1 GCA_030587605.1 Candidatus Njordarchaeum guaymasense | reverse complement strand
GGGATATGCTCTGAGGCTGGGGTTAAGGTATCTCGTAAAGTCGGGTCATCAAATCGCCGTAGTCATGGCTGGAAACGAGAAGGATGATCCTGCCGAAATTAACCGCCTCATCGAGCCCGTTCTCAAAGGTGAGTCAGACTATGTACAGGGCTCAAGATATCTGAGCAGGGGCAGAAGAGTTGGCATGCCTTGGGTCAGGGTTGCATTCAACCGACTGTACCCGTTCATCTGGACCCTGCTTACACGAAGGAGATGCACAGACGTTACGAACGGCTTCCGATGCTACAAACTTGACATTCTCAGAGACCATAGGATAAACTTGGACCAATCTTGGTTGAACGGCTACAGCCTTGAGTACTATCTTCACTACAAGATCCTGACGCTGGGATATAGGGTGAAGGAAGCGCCTGTTTCAAAGATCTACGCATTTGGCAATAAGGGCGGCTATTCAAAGATTCAGCCGCTTAAGGACTGGTGGCCGATAGTTTCACCGCTCGTGCTACTGTTCCTCGGAGTGAGAAAGTAGCTGATGATGAAGCTGGCTGAAACGGATCTACTCTGGCTCTGAAATCCGCGTTGTATGTAGAGCCCATCTAGAAACAAGTCAAAGCAATTCTCAAGGACACTCTCGACAAGTCGGGCACTATAGGAAGTGAAGGCAGCCTTGATTGAGCATGGGATAACCCTAGTATGGATTCCCAATCCCTATTACTTCATGGAGCCATACACTGGAATGCCACTTCCCTCAATGTGGCCTGATAGCGTCAAGAACTTGATATTCAGAAATCAGGGTCTAGATCGCCCCTATATGAACTGGGACATCTGCCCCACCTTCGTAAGACGAACTGCCAAAGGTTGTTCCTGCAATGTCTACTCCTATAGCTACGATTCCAAAGCTTTGCTGAAAGTTGCTCAACCATTCAGACGATTGACGAACGCTACAATCAGAAGATGTTTCCCATCTGGTTTCATGCTCGTTCTGAGCAAGATTATGCAAGTCATGAGTAGAACAACATAAGGATGATTCGGGATCAATGGTCCTGAAGGTAGCATATGTGGTGAGATTCAAGGTATGGTAGAAATCGCTTTCGTGGATCCATATGGCAAAGCCAGAGAGGTCGTTGGACAACTACTCTCACCTTGGGACGTAATCTTTTCTGAATCAGACCGCGCAGATGTCGTACTCTCATATGGAACGTTGATACAGACCGCAAAGCCAACTGTCGCGATCCCTTCAAAGGCACCAGAGTCTTGCAGATGTTGCGAAGAAAACGGATTGCGCGTTATCAATGCTAGCAACAGGAAACTAGATGTCCTAGCAACTGAAACTGTGAAACTGAACATAAGGCCTCGGACTGGACATCTGCACACAAGTCCCAGCCGTTCAGAGACTCTCGGCAACGAACCTTCATTGGCACAGTCAGGTCATGCAGCATATCTGTTCCCGTTTGATCTGGTCGAAGAGTATCTTTCGAAATTGAATCAGGTGTTGAATCCAGAAGTATCGTCAATATATGGCCTTCTGACTGGCTTTCCTATTCCTTATAGGAAGGCGCCCTCTATGGTCAGAAGACTTTTACTACGTTCTTGGAAAGTGAACCAGAATGGAGCCTATTCGGATCATCTAGACGTGGATGCTCTGCGATATCTTTTGGTTAGGGCTATTGAGGGAGTCACAGGGAGAACTCTTCAAAAAAGGACTTGGAAGGGATGTCGATATGCTTGCCTATTAACACATGATATCGACACTCAAGAAGGTCTACAAAGGGCCTTGATACTGAAGAGATTGGAAGAGACATATGATGTTCCATCGGCTTTTTTTCTCTTGACAGATACATATAAGCTGGATGCTGACGTGGTACAAAAACTGACCAATTATGGCGAAGTGGGCGTACACGATACAAAGCATGACGGCAAGCTTATTCACCTGTCGCTAAATGGAATTAAAGAAAGGCTAAGGAAGGCCAAACAGACGCTTGAAAGAACAGCGCAACAAGACATAGTGGGATTCAGGGCTCCATTGCTCCAACACAACAAGAACATTATGGCTGCGCTGACAGACCTAGGCTATGAATATGACGCATCGATCCCCACATGGGAACCTAAGCACCCGTCTACAATGGGGCCACACGGGATAGGCACCATCTATCCAATAAGGATTGGCGGAATGGTAGAGATACCGACAACAGTCATCCAGGATCATCAGTTGCTATACGCTCTAGGTTTGCAGCCGAGGGAAGCAATTGCTGTTTGGCTTTCCACGATGGCCCTGATCAAGGAGCTTGGCGGTTGCTGCGTCTTGCTCTCGCACCCTGATTACGAGCTCTTCAAAACAGGGAACCTCGCTCAATACGAAGAATTGTTGAACATGATAGCCTCTGATAAGCAAGGGTGGGTGACAACTCCTAGGCAAGTGGCAGACGCGGTTGCACTGTGAAATGCTTCTTGAATTGCTGTGGTTTGCGGTACTCGGCCTTAGCGTTGTGCCTTTCGGCTTGTATATACTTTACATGAGGACAAACGCCATCAAGAAGCCATGGAACCTTAAGATAGACAGCGCCTACGAACCGAATCTTTCGCTAGTAGTACCGACATTCGAAGAAGAAGCTGCGATCAAACGCAAATTGGACAACATTGCCGAGTTGGAGTACGCCAGAGAAAAAATGGAGATAATAGTCGTGGACAGTGCGTCTGGGGATGCGACAGTCAGCTTGGCACGTGAATGGTCAGCATTACGCCCTGAAATCAGGATGCAGATAATATGTCAAACCGAAAGGCTGGGGATGGTGAATGCCCTCAATGAAGCCATCAAACATATGTCTGGAGAAATATTCGTCAAGACAGACGCTGATTGTCTTCTGCAGAGAGACTCTATAAGAAAAGGCGTCAAATATCTCGCGGACCCACATGTTGGGTCGGTCGCTGGGGTCCATATCATAGAAGCGAGCAAGGAGACATCCTCCGTAAGAACGGAAAAAACCTACAGAGAGTTCTACAAATGGCTGAGAATAGGTGAATCAAAACTCTGGAGCACAGTCCTATATGAAGGAGAACTGATGTTTGTGAAGAGAAAAATACTAGACGAGATCGGCTTTGATGAAGAGATCGGGGCGGACGATGTTCCAATCGCCCTAAGGATATCAGCGCATGGGTACAGGGCAATCACGGCAGAAGATGCCAACTTCGTGGAGCGCACACCATACACGTGGATAGGGAAATTCAGACAGAAGACCAGAAGAGCTAGACATGTTTTCCAAGCACTGTGGAAATATAAGTACCTAAACTTCAAGGAAAAAACGGCATTCCATAGAATAGTACTGCCTTTCGAAACCTATGTGCATGTCGTGAACCCGTTTGTCACAGTCACGTTGGCAATTCTGTCCGTGCCGATGCTTGTTGACTACCCATGGCTCTTCTTGCTTGCCGCGCCGCTCCTCGTAAGAAGAATAAGAGAAATGTTCGCCACATATGTCGTGAACAACTGTATTATGGCCGTTGCCATCCTCACGGATGTCAGACAGAAACAGAAGCCAACGTGGTCAAAGATAGAGGAGATAAGAGAAACTGGACCGGCGATGCCAGACGCATATGCCTCAAACGACCGGCATCCACCCTTTTTTGACTCGATTCTCTCTGCACAAGAGAGCCCCCTGTGACGTCGTCGCTTAGTGATCCGTCACATTCCGAGTGTGCACTTGCTGCAATGCGAATTGCCAATCAGAAGTGGCTAACGCTTGACATCATCTTTAATAGTGGTGAATCTTGAAGGTTTGCGATGGGACGTCTGGTGACGAATTCGCATGGTTCTGAGAACTGGGATAGTTGGGGCAGGACAAATAGCAGTGGAATCGCACCTACCTGTCTTGAAGAGCCTTGACAATGTTGAGGTGGCGGCAATATGTGACAAGAACGGGTCGTTGGCAAGTGAAGCTGCGTCGAGGTTCCGAGTGAGCAATTCTTACGATGATTTCAGAGAAATGTTGGCTAGGGAGAAACTTGATTTCGTCGATATTTGCACTCCTCCGAAGATCCATGCCTCACAATCAGTTCAAGCGATGGAAGCGGGGTGTCATGTACTCATTGAGAAGCCTATGGCGACAGGCGTTCACGAAGCAGACGAAATGCTCCACTCCTCGAAGAAGAACTCGGTCAGACTTTGTGTAGTTCACCAGAACCTATGTAATCCCGTCATCATGAAAGCAAAGCAACTCGTAGAGACTGGAGAGATTGGTGACCTGCTCAATGTTCTCGCCATCACACTCGAAGGAAAGAATAGTGAGCTATGTTCAAGGGGGAGCCACTGGTGCCATGCTCTGCCAGGCGGAATATTCTTTGAAATACTGCCTCATCCCGTCTATATGGTCGAATCGCTTGTAGAGAATATCGAGCCTACCTTTGTTCTCTCACGGAAACTCAGCGATAAGACATGGATGAAAAGTGATGAAGTCAGGGTCTGTATGAGTGGCAAGAATGGCATCGGAGGCATTGTTGCCTCTTGTAACTCCTCTCTTCATGGTGACTATGTCTACATTCTAGGGACCAAGTTAGCGTTGGAGCTGGACTTGTGGGGAAGAACTCTGATCGAACATAAGCCGCATACAATGTCAGCTCTCGGAGTAGGAATCAAGAATTTGCGGTTGAGTACACAGCTGTTTAAGATACTTGGTAGTACGGTCTCAACTTCTATCAATGCAATTCTAGGCAAGGCCAGCGCCCACTATGCTTTCATCTCAAGATTTGTTGATAGCCTCCTCCAAGATTCCAAACCTCCAACTACCGGTGAAGACGGTAGAGAGAATGTCAGAATACTTGAAGAAATCTGCAAGCAAATAACTTAGGCCAGGGTAACGGATTAGACCGAAGCGATCCAAGATTTGATTGCAGACAAATTGATTAAAGAAGTTTTGGCAAAACTGATAGCATCTGGGAGTCTAACCGGTGCACTTGGAACAACAGGGGATATCAGCACTAGACTTAGAATGAATCCTTTGTTGAAGACTCTTTTGAAACGAAGGATGTCCAGACACGGAACATATCTGCCGGCCAGAAACATTACCGAGATCAGAGAAAAGACACTTCGTTATGTCGAGAGTATGCGTATACAAGGACGCCCTCACGGGCAGTATCGCTATTCTGCTTCGAATGAAGATCCTGTGTTGTATGCTTCGACATATGCTTGTCTAGTAAGACACCTTTACGGAGATGTCGACAGGCTTTCAGAGCAGGAGAAACGAGAATGGGTAGACTATATGCAGAGTCACCAGTCCGATGACGGCCTTTTCAGAGATCCAGCGATTGGAAATCGATTGGCGAATAGCGTCGATTGGTGGGGATGGAGACATTTGACTGTTCATGTAACCCTGGCATTAGCAGCACTAGGTGCCGTAGCTCAAAGGAGATTTCAATTTCTCGAGAGGTTCAGAGACCGAGGCTGCATGCCAAGATGGGTAGAAAGTAGAAGATGGAAGGACAACCCAGCAAACGTTAGCAACGAGATACAGAACTTTGGGACATTGCTTCAATACACTCGTGATTTTCAGGGAGAGACTTGGGCTGAGAACGCACTGAATGACCTGTTTGACGGCTTGGATGCAGTTCAAGATTCTGAGACAGGTTTGTGGGGGAATCGTTTTGACACGCCAGCCCTTCTATCGAATGGAGTTCAGGCGGGGTACCACCTTTGGCTTCTCTATTTCTACGATCGAAAACCGCTGAGATTCGTGGAAAGGATAGTCGACAATTGCTTGGCCACGCAGAATGAGCTGGGGGGATTCGGGCCGTTCTTGAATTCAAGCGCATGCGAAGACATTGACTCCATCGACCCTCTTGCTCGCCTATACTTCGTCACATCCTATGGAAAGGGCAGGATACACTCTAGCATGGAGCGTGCACTGAATTGGGTTCTCGCGAACATGAATACAGATGGTGGCTTCGTTTTCAGAAGATACGAACCCTTCCTCTACGGCCATGGAAGTATGTTCTCGGGAACAAACCGAAGTGCCATGTTCCCCACTTGGTTCAGAACCCTAAGCTTCGCGTGGTTGGGCAAAGTACTGCCTAGTTCGATCGTTGGAGGGTTCGATTGGCGGTTCGTAGAGTGTCCGGGATACCAGTTTTGGCGCTGACTTGTGGAAAGGCAGCGATTAAGTTAGCGTAGTGTCACCACATGGACGTTCTTCTTGTAAGCCCAGTCTTCCTCCCTCATAGAAGTGGGGCAGTCACCCTAGTTTGTCGACTTGCTGAGTCTCTGAAAGAAGAAGGCCATAACGTCGAAATCCTCGCCGCTTATCCTCGGCGCTCTGGGACATCACTCTACAAGGGTATTCGCGTTCGACATGCTTTCTCAATAAGCCCAGGGACGACGTATGCCTTTTCCCCTACCTTGGTTGCCACCCTTAGGAAGAGGAGATTCGATGTGGTTCACGCCTTCGACTATCAATCCTTTCCATGTCATTTTATCGCATTGTCGAAGTTCATTTTCCATTCGGAAATTCCTTTTTGTTTCAGCCCCCAATACCATCCGATTGGAGGAACAGCGTTTCGAAGTGGCATGAGATCCGTGCTGAAGTACTTTGCGAATTTCGTATTTCAACAGTCAGACAAGATAATATGCCTTAGCAACCATGAAAGACTGAGCATGTTAGAGAACTTGGACGTACAGAAGGAGAAGATAGATGTTGTGCCGCTGGGGCTTGACTTGGATGACAAGAGAATTCCGGCCGCGCGCCAGCGAACCGGTTCTCTCCGTCTGCTGTACGTTGGGAGATTGGAGAGGTACAAGGGGGTTCAATTGATTCTATGGGCTCTATCCCGATTAGAAGAGAAAGATGTTGAACTTTCGGTTGTGGGTTACGGCACATTTGCGGATGAGCTAAGGAGGTTAGCGAATAGACTGGATCTTGGAAGGAGAGTTACGTTTCTTGGTCGGATTGATGATACGAAACTAGA
>JAUQYT010000328.1 GCA_030587605.1 Candidatus Njordarchaeum guaymasense | reverse complement strand
AACTATCAGAAGATCAAAGGCTACGCGATACCTGAATGTCCAATCTGTAGGAGGCCTCTGGATGAGCTGCATCGAAAGCAACTCCTAGACGGCTATGAGCAAAAGATCCAGGAACTGCAGAAAGAACAGGATCAAGCAGCGAAGAACGTTCTGGATGCTCATAACACTCTCAATTGGCAAGTGGAACGGTCGGTCGAGAAGACGGAGAAAGCCCTTGACGATCTGGCTGAATTAGAAAAGAGGATAGGCGAATTAACTACAACCGGCGGTCGCTTATCACAACTAACCAAGGACGCAACGAGATTTCAGGAACACATTGAACAGGAGAGGAATCGTATCTCTATGCTTGAGGCGACCCTTCAGAAACTTGCTCCAATCATCGAATCATTTGCGATGTTAGATGAAGAACGAAGAAAACTCGAAGGAGAACTATCGTCCATTCAAGGAAATCTTGGAAAGGAGAAAGCCAACCATGACCGTGCGAGAGAGGATCTAAGTGAAATCGAGCGAGCCAAGACCAGGTGGAAGGAACTTGTTGATCAGATCGGCGAAAAGGAAAGAGTCAAAACGGCATACGAGTTCTTGGAGAAAGAAGTCTTCCATAAGGACGGCATCCCTACGGCTATACTGATGGAGATCGTTCCAGAAATTGAGGATGAAGCTTCAAAGATACTGAGAGACCTCTCGAATGGAAGGATGGATATCAGTTTTAGGTTTGGCAGAAAGACCAGGACAGGGAAGGTTACTGAGGAGTTGATCGTTGAAACGGTTGAAAGGGGTCGGAGCCATCCGGTCAGTCGCTACTCAGGCGGCGAGAGGATGCGGATCAACCTTGCTCTACGCCTAGGCATATCAGAAGTTGTGACAAAACGAAGCGGCTACAAGGGTAGGATTGAGACTTTGATAATCGATGAAGGGTTTGGACCGCTGGACGAAGAGGGAAGAAGAGCTACGGTCGAGATTCTCCAAGCGTTAAGAGCACGTTTCAAGAAGATAATGGTCATATCCCACATCGACGAGGTGAGAGAAGCCTTCGAGACAAGACTAACAGTTACAAAACCAGTTGGTGGATACAGCTTCATTAGTATTCTCTAGATTCTTCCGGAGCTCCTCTACGCAAAAACACTTGACGCCATGGAGAAGCCTAATTCGAATCTCCCGGGGGATATCCATGCATATGCACGAATTTATACCAAAACCCCTTTTTTCCATACCTATGTTGAGCCAGCTTTTTGGGTCCCCATAAGTATCTGACTATTGCTGCTAGGGCGAGACAACATTCAAGAACTACGTATTCAATTCACTGTGACGACAAATGTGAGGTAATTGGATAAACAGCCATTACTCTTCGTCATAGTATCAGCTTCATTGTTTGGAATCAGCCCGCCTCTTGCTAAATTACTTCTAAGGGACGTTCCTCCCGTGGCCTTGGCTGGTTTGCTCTATCTTGGAGCGTTTGTCGGCCTATCCTTGTATTCTGTTGGAAGACGAATGACGAATGCCTCGAATGAGAAAGTGGCGTCACTGGGAAGGAAGGATCTTCCTTGGTTATGCGGTGCGACGATCGTGGGTGGAATATTAGCACCCATAAGCATGATGAATGGGTTGAGACTTGTCTCTGGTTTTTCTGCATCCCTACTGCTAAACTTAGAAGGGGTCGCCACCGCCGTTATTGCCGTGTTCGTTTTCGGTGAAAACGTGGGAAAACGCCTGTGGATAGCGTTGGCCTGCATGACCGTTGCAGGAGTATTCTTGACTTGGGATCCTAGCCAGGGCAAGTTCATGCCATTAGGCCCATTATTGCTTGTCTTCGCAATGGTATGTTGGGGTATAGACAACAACCTGACTCGCAATCTTTCCGACAAAGATCCGGTACAGGTCGCTGAAATCAAAGGCCTAATCGCTGGAGTTGCGTCTCTTTCATTTGCCTTGATGCTTGGAATGAGGATGCCGCTGGATGCCACGATTCTGTTTGCCCTTCTGGTGGGCGCTTTTAGTTATGGCGCTAGTTTGGTATTCTTCATCAAAGCCCTTGAAGGATTAGGCTCATCCAGGACTGGAGCATTCTTTAGTCTCGCACCGTTCATCGCCGCTTTGGCCTCTCTAGTGATACTTAGGGAATGGATAGGATGGGTGATGTTTCCGGCGACAGGATTTATGATAATTGGAGTTTGGTTGATAGTGAGTGAAGTGCATTCGCATCTTCACCATCATGACGCGATGACTCATATCCATCTGCACGATAATGGTGAAATGCATCATCTACACAAACATTCTGAAACAGTTTCTGAGCCGCACATTCACAACCATACGCATCTTGAACGGACTCACAGCCATGTGCATTGGCCAGATACTCATCATAGACATAAGCATACTGCGAATGATAACTAGCCTTTCTGTAACTATAAGAAGGGGCGTTAAGTCAGTATTGCGCAATTGCATTGCACATCAAAAGATCTCTGAATTGCAGCAGATTTTGCATGTGCAGGTTATTGTGATGGGATGGTTCCTATGCGAAGAATAAAGCGCATCTTCGAGAAAGGTGGCGTCCGCAGGTTCTTCATCAACACATTGTTTGATTCGACTTTCATGTTGCTTGGAATTGTTGTCGGTTCGGCTTTTGTAACGGAAGCAAGACTTGAGTCCATAATGGCCACTTTGGTGACGACCAGTCTTGCCCTTGGAATTTCTACTGGAGTCAGCGTATATGAAGCGGAGAGTCTTGAACAAGAAAGGAAGCTTGACAGGACTGAGAAAGCGATGATTCAAGATCTACGTGGAACGGTTGTTCATGATTCCGCCAAGTCGATCACGCTGGTAGCTTCGCTGATCAATTTCTCTACTCCTCTTGTCTCTTGTGCAATAGTGATTCTACCTTTCGTGTTCGCTGCGGTTGATGTTCTAAGTGTCGAATCTGCGGCGCGGATTTCAATAGCTGTGACCCTGAGCGAGCTATTCATCGTAGGAGCGTATATGGGTAAGATTGGGAAAAAGAACCCTTGGGTGAAGGGCCTTAGAATGCTTGGCTTTGGATTGATTGCTTTTGTGATTGGCCTTTTCCTTGACAGCTTGTTATGAAGCGAGTCGCTGGACAGAAAGGTAGCCAACTTATCTTGAGCAATTCGAATAGCCTCGGGGATACCATTTGGTAGCCCGGGGGATATCCCTGCATATGCACGAATTTATACCAAATCTCCTTTTTCATTGAAAATCTCGCGGTTGCGTTAGTTGTTGATCAGCCGCATGTTCCTTACCACTAACAGAGGAGCTGAAACCTGTGGAACCCGGTTCTCTTGGCTCTGATTGATTGTCCCCTAGACATGATGGACGATTAAATTCCCATTGGCTAGACTGAAGTTCATGAGTTTGGTACCTCGGATTCCTTATCAAGGCAACGCTATTCATCTTAGTCTGAGAAATATGGCAAAATGCTTTTCTGGCATACTTCCAAGAACTTTGCTTCAGAGCTAGTACATGGTTTGGATGCTGAAGAGCGAGCAATAGACATAAGAATCCATTCTTGGAATCAGAGGCGTCAACCTTGAACAACTTCGTATACGCGTTA
>JAUQYT010000322.1 GCA_030587605.1 Candidatus Njordarchaeum guaymasense | reverse complement strand
ATTTTCCTTTGAAGGTACACTATGAGTTTCTCATTTTATATTGGTTGTCCTTTTTTCTCACTTATTCAAGAGTTGACCGAGCTTTTCGCAATGAAAATACCCTATTCTTACAAAGGATAGCGGGGAAAAACTGGAAAAGAGATTACTTATTCCCTCTCAGTGGAGTTTGACGTTACGGCATGTAATGCGGGAGATTACTCTATCTGGTCTCCGCGAGATCCCACTTTTCATCTAGAACTCGTTCAGTGTAAGGGTTCCCGCGTGTCTTGGAGCACGCTCTCTTCCGTGCGATCCATTACTCTACAACGAACTTTCCTTCGTGAACTGCGAAAGCGAATTCCCTGGTAGAAAATCTCCTTCCTATCATCTTTTTGATCTGGAAGATGGAGCGCCAGTCTCTGTAATAATGCTCTTTTCTCAACTCGATGACGCCATCAACCACATGCTCGAGGGCCGCAATTAGGCGGTTAGAATGAGCCTTCTTGTGGATTGTCATGAGAACAATCCCGCCACTTCTCTTCATCGATATCACGAGGCTGCGGACAAACATGAACGTGCTCCTCGGGTCTCCGGAGCTTAGAATGATAGTCGATAGGCTATCTATTACGCCCCTGAACTTTTCTGGCGGCTGCATCTTCTCAGAGAACTTTTTCACGTTACTGTGAATCTCTCTTATGTCCGCAATATTGTGAACAACGGCATAAGCCTTCTCAGATGAGGGCTCCTCTGTTCCAAAAGCGTTAATGAAGCAGAGTTTCCCGCTATCCTCAAATCCGATGGCATCGATTCCTTGGCCTGACAATAGGTCCCTGATGGTCGATGAAGCGTAATCAGTGTTCAAGACAAATACATGTTCTTCGTTTGTCAGACCACCTGCAATGAAGAGGGACACCAGTACGTCCTCACTCAGCCCCGTCTCCTCTTCGAGGAGTAGCACGTGGCCGCGAGGAACACCTCCTCCTACGGCATCATCCAGAACCGGTAAGCCAAACTTAGAACTCAACTCGGAAACCTCCACTCTTACTTACCGTATCCTTTCTACTGTATGAAGTTATCACCCACCACTATATATACAGTAGAGATCTACTTCCCCTTATTATTACCAACGTTCTCCCCGTAAAACAAATCCGGGAGCCTTCAGTATCACAGGGTGTGAACTAATAAGTAGCGTTCGGTTATTTATTTCCTCTGTTTTGTATTCTATTCCACCTTACATGAGTATGAACGGGAAAAAAGTCTTGGAGTCCCATCTAAGAGATACTGATGGACCGCACGCCGTGCGAAGAAAAGAGAAGAGCTTTCTGGGAGGGTATTCAATTGGATTGCGACCGCTGCGGAAAATGCTGCACTCAAACCTCCATGCAGCTATCATCTCAAGACATCAAACGCCTAGAAAGGCTTGGCTACAGGGGCAGAAACTTCACGGCCAAAAGAAAAGATTTCCGCACCCTGAAAAACGTGAATGGCGTCTGCTATTTCTTCGACATCAAATCCAAGAGCTGCAAGGCATATGCAAACAGACCTGAAGGATGCAGATACTACCCGGTGATCTACTGCCTAGATGAAGGAAAACCAATTATCGATGAAGAGGTGTGCGATAAGGCATCAACAGTCACGAAAGAAGAACTGAAAAGAATAACTCCAAAGATTACTAAATTGATCAAGAGAATTATGAATGAAACATACAAAAGCTAGAAAAGGAGCTAGGCAAGAATAGAAGCACCAAGTCAATTGATAGTTGCTAGATGGGAGGAATGTTCTATTTGTCAGAGGCATCTGCTGCGAAATACCATATGGATGGTTACAATTGTGCTGAATCTGTGTTACTAGTATTTCTCGACAAGTGGGGCCAGTACTTCAGACTAGGGGTGACTTCTTCAGCCGCAACGGCATTTGGAGGGGGAATGGGCAGAATGGGACACATATGTGGCGCCCTCTCCGGCGGCTTAATCGTAATCGGGCTAGCCGTAGGAAGAACGGACGCCAAGGATGATGAAGGAAAACAGAAGGCCTACGGCGCTGCCAGAGATCTTCTCCAACGTTTCAAGGAAAGATGGGGAACGCTGACATGTAGGGAACTCACTCAATGCGATCTGTCCACCCCAGAAGGACTAAGCAAGTACCGCGAGCTGAAACTCCAAGAAACGAAGTGCGGCCCGATAATAAAAGAAACTGCGAGAACCTTGAAGACCATCATCGAGCGAATCAAAAAGGATTCTTAGGAGGAATTCATGCCTTTCGATAGACGATCTCTCCGTCCTGTATTGTCATCGCTACTTCGATTTCCCTGATTCGGTTGGTGTTCTCATACGGGTTTTCGGACAGGACAACCATGTCAGCAAGTTTTCCTTCCTCAATTGAGCCCTTAGCCTTTTCTTCGAATGATGCGTACGCCGCGTTCTTCGTATAGCATTTGACCGCTTCATGAACTGATATTCTTTGTGACTCCATTGGTGCATTCACAGCCCAGTGAATCCCGTAGAGCGGAGAGAATGGCATACAATCAGAGCCAAAAGCGATCACGGCACCTTCATCGAGTATTCTTCTGTAAGGATTGTTTTTCTCAACCCAGTATCTCCCCAGTCTCTTCTCATACATGTCGCCTGGCAGTCCCCATTCTCCTATGAAGTTTGGCTGCATAGAAGCTACAATTCCCAATTCAACAACTCTACGTATTTGCCCGTCAGTCACCAATTCCATATGTTCGACTCTATGCCGATGATCTTTTATCGGGGTAGCCTTGAGTGCACCTTCGATCGCGTTCAAAGTCAATTCAATTGCCCTGTCCCCAATTGCATGGATCGCAACCTGAATCCCACCTTTGTGCGCCTTCGCGACGATCTCCTCGAGCTTGCCTTTTCCGTAGATCAACATGCCCTTGTTGCCCGGTTCGTCAGCAAACTCGCCATCGAGCGCTGCCGTCCTCGACCCAATTGACCCATCGGAAAAGAGCTTGAGCGCCCCGAGCCTCAGCTTATCATTCCCGAATCCAGTTGAGAGTCCAAGCTTCAGAACGTGATAGAGAAACTCTTCAGTGAAGTTGAGGCAAACCCTCATCTTCAGCTTGCCATCCTTCAAGGCGGAAAGATAAGCCGCAATACTATTAGCATCGACAGTGTCATGCACTGAAGTTACCCCCAGCTTGTGAGCGTACTCAGTGATCTTCTCCAATGCATTCCTCAATGATTTGGGATCGCTTGGCGATAGGGACTTGATGTAGTCAGCAGCCTCCTCCTTCAGTACTCCAGTCGGCTCCCCACGATCGTCGACATCAACTCCCCGCTTATCGCTAGGTATCTTGATGAGCTTCAGCACCAGCGTGTTAACAGAGATCATATGTCCATCTATTCTCACAAGTGCAACCATGTGATTGGTTGTAACCTTGTCCAGGTCCTTTTTGGTGATGTAGCGCTTCTCTGGCCATTTACTCTCATCCCAGTTGAATCCAATGACGAATTCGCCCCTAGGTGTCTTTGACGCGCGTTCCCTAACTTTTTCGAGAGCTTCGGACAGAGACTTAGCTTCTCTGAGGTCAACCATGTCAAGCATCAACCCTGCTTGCAAGAAATGAGTATGAGCATCAATGAACCCAGGTAGAAGCACTCTACTATCCAAGTCTATCACAGGCGTCGACTCACCAATGAAGTTCTTCGCTGCCTCATTTGAGCCAACAAAGGCAATCTTGTTCCCGCAGACAGCGACAGCCTCAGCGCGTCTGTCTTCCTCATCAAAAGTGATTACTCTCCCGTTGAAGAGAACTAAATCTGCTTGCCTCATCTTCAACTCTCCAGTAGCCTCCTCTTCGTGACTTGGACATCTGAATTCCTTGTCTCTTTGGATCCTGTATGCTAGTATCTCTTTATTCACTTTCTTAAATCAACTAGAGGCGCAGCGAAATTCCTAATCCTCTTGACTGAATCCAGTCGTTCCTTTTCCCCCAGCTTGGCCTTGTTGATCGTGTTCTCAAGGATCCGGGTTGCTTCATCCATAGCCCTCCTATTAACAGGGTAGGGAACACCGTCCTTCCCACCAAAGGCGAAGCTGAACCTTACTGGATCTCTCCAGCTCGGTTTCTCTCCGTAGAGCAACTCAGAAATCAGAGCCAGACCGCGGACCGTTGCAGGTCCGACTCCTCTAACTCCAATGAGCTCCTCATAGTTCTGTGGATGTACGTCGTAGACTTCATTCAAAGCATCCCAATTCATCCTCGAAGGCAAAAGCCTATAGTGAGTCACAGGCCCTGCAACCAGCATGTTCTCTCCTGCCATCCATTGCTCCAAAGTCGTCCGAGAATCACGGTATGATCTGATTTCAGAGTACGCTCTCATGATTCTGTCTACTCCTTCATTCGCCAAGTTTGTGCAAGTATCTCTGCACCCATCGCTTATTTTAGCCGTCATGTCTAAGACGTTGTCGCCATGATCCCTTGTGCAGATTATTCCGGTGTGAGGCTCATTCACGAAACTCTTGACGTTGGTTGAGAGCCAATGATACCTCCGAACTAATCTTATCACAGGGTTCATCCCCTGTTGCACGACCGCCCATTCACCATCTTGCGTGACGAAAAGCGTATGATGGTACAGATGATAACCATCCTGGATCGCGGCGTTATCAACTTTGGCAGCCATCTTGCTTGCATACTTTAATCTGGATACGTCGTCTGTAGAGAAGTCAAAAACCTTGTGCGGCAGGTGTTCAAGTTCGTGCTGGGTCTCAATAGATTTCTTGCCCTTGCCGCCACAGACGGCTAACCCGTGTCTCTCTGAATCGATTGCCGTCTTAAGGACCCCACAGGTCACGGTGGTTGCTCCGCTTGAGTCCCAATCGTATCCAAGAACACATGAAAAAGCTTGGAACCATAATGGATCTGACAATCTAGAGAGCAGCTTTTCGGCTCCAAATTCGTCGACAAAAACATCCAAGATGGCGCCAGCCAGCTTGATCATCCTCTTGACAAGCCAGTTGGGTGCAAAGCCTCCATGAAGTCTCAGGTCTGCCACTCCTGTTCTTGTCAACCCACTCATAGAGAGTTCAACTTCCCCGACGACAACATGTACACGCAAAACAAACTTAAAAATAATCCATACACGGAAAGTTTAAGGTGATCAATGAATCACTCATTTTAGGTTAATAACAGGTTTACTGGCAGGTGAGCGGTTTGGTGAAAGCCATCGCAATGGATCCAAGGGATAATGTTGCAACTCTATTAGCTGATGTTGAGACAGGTGAAGCGGTCACAGTCACCTCAACAAGTGGAAAGGTGACAGGCGATTTGAAGGCGAAGCACCACATTCCCTTTGGACATAAGATCGCGCTCGTCAAAATCAGAAGAGGGGAGAAAGTACTGAAGTACGGAGAAGTGATCGGCGAGACCATAGTGCCAATCGAGCAGGGTGAACACATTCATGTTCACAACCTCAAAAGCATGACATGGGGTAAATTCAAATGAGTTTCATGGGGTATAAGCGACCAGATAGATCAGTGGGCGTCCGCAACCATGTCGCAGTGATGTCCACGGTGATGTGCGCTAACGAGGTTGTTCTTAGAATCGTGGACCAAGCGAAAGGGACCGTTCCTCTGATACATAACCAGGGATGCGGTGAATACGCGTTCATGCCCTACAATACCCTCGCCGGGTTGGGAAAGAACCCGAATGTGGCAGCGCTCCTCGTAGTCGGATTAGGATGTGAATTCATAAACCCAAGGTCACTGGCGAAGGACATCGCCAGATCAGGCAAGCCAGTTGAGTGCATAGTCATCCAAGAGGTCGGAGGATCACGAAAAGCAATAGAGCAAGGAGTCAAAATCGTGCAGAAAATGGCAGAACAGACAAAAGAACTCAGAAGAGAGCCAGCTGAATTGAGCAACCTGATGCTCGCATTGGAATGCGGCGGCTCAGACACAACATCAGGGATAGCGGCAAATCCCGCTCTAGGCAAGGCGGCAGACATGGTGGTGAAAGCCGGGGGAACCGTAATTCTCGCGGAAACCCTGGAATTGATAGGCACTCAACGCGTTCTCGCAAGAAGAGCAGTCGACGAGAAAGCAGCGCGGCAAATCATGAAGGTCATTGGCAAAATGGAGGAGAGAATGACAGAAGCCTTTCCCGTTCCAGTCCCACTCCTCACACCGGGGAACGTGCAGGGAGGTTTGACAACTGTTGAGGAGAAGTCACTCGGCGACAGCTACAAGGCAGGTACATCTCCAATACAGGGCGTGCTGGAATACGCCCAGACTCCCAAGAAGAAGGGACTCTGGATCATGGACGAAGTCGGATACGACCCAGAATCTGTTACAGGAATGGTTGCCGCAGGGGCGCAAGTGGTAGCCTTCACAACGGGATTAGGGACGCCCTCAACGTTTCCAATAGCTCCCGTGACTATGATCACTGGCAACCCAACAACATATGGAAAGCTGAAAGATGACATTGACATCAATGCTGGCACAATCATCGAGGGCAAAGAAGCCATTGACGATGTAGGGAAGCGCATATATGACGAGATTCTTGCAGTAGCGTCAGGCAAAGCAACAAAGACTGATGCTCTCGGTCACAGAGGTTCCTTCGCAATCTACTGGCCTTGGCCCATCCCCAAGGAAAAACTCAGCAAGTAAGATTGTTCAGAAGTCCCTCACAGAATTCTTAAGTGTCCCAAGGACATAGCAAAAGTGGGGAAGCGCCATGCTAGCCAAGACTTGCAACCCCTATCGTTTTCGCGGAGAGAAGTCTTCTCATGGATGTTGAGAAGGTAATTGAAGGTATTCCTGAGTCACCCGGAGTCTATGTGATGAAGGATACTCAGGGACATGTTATCTACATTGGGAAAGCGAACAACATTCGTAAGAGAGTTCTCTCCCACTTTCGCCACTCTGAGAATGAAAAGGATCTAACCCTTTCGTCAATTACGAGTAGCATAGAATTTATTACAACCCCTACTGAAGTTGAAGCGTTGCTTCTTGAAAACAACTTGATCAAGAAGCACAAGCCCCGCTACAACATTCGCCTAAGGGACGACAAGACTTATCCTTTTTTAATGCTGTCCATGAAAGAGAAGTTTCCCTTCATTAGCATCGTAAGGAGAATCGTCGACGATGGTTCAACATATTTCGGACCCATGGGCAACGTCGGCGGAGCGAGAGCAACCCTCAAGATCATTAGACGAATTTTCCCAATTCGAAACTGCGACAGAAGCATAAGTGAAGACAAGAAGAAGCAGAAACCTTGCTTGGAATACCAGCTTAAGCAATGTTCAGCCCCATGTGCAGGACTCATCGATGAGGAGGAATACAAAGCGTTAGTCGAGGGCGCCCGCAGAATTCTGAGCGGCGAACAAGACAAGCTAACCGATGAGTTCAAGAGGAGAATGGTTGAAGCATCAGAGAAACTCGACTTCGAGAAAGCCGCCTTCTACAGGGACAGGATAAGAGACATAGAAAGAACAACGTTGAAACAGGTGATGGTATTCCCCCAAAAGATCTCCAAAGACATCCTGGCCGTAGCCAAGAAAGGTGACGATGCCTGCATCCAACTACTCATGATTCGAGGAGGGAAACTAATCGACCAAGCACATTACTTCTTGGAGGGCGTTGGAGGCAGCTCAGATGAGCAAATACTCTCGGAGTTCACAAACCAACACTATCACTATGGCGCCCCGTCATCCATTCCGCCTGAGATAATGGTGCAAAAAGAACTCGAAGACAAAGAACTCTTGCAGAGATCACTGACAGAGAAAAGAAAAAGCTCTCCAGAAGGCGCTAGCACAACCGCCGTCAAAATAATGTCTCCAGTCAGCGAAGAAGACTCGAAGCTGGTTCAAATGGCTAACCGCAACGCCGAAGCTTACCTCGAACAGAGCCTCTCACAAGAAGAAAGAAGGAAGATCAGGGCGGAGCAAGCCTTAGCTGAACTCAAGACCATACTGAAACTTCCAAAGTCACCAAGCAGAATAGAAGCATTTGACGTATCAACGGCAGGGGGCGAAGCCGCAGTAGGCTCCGCAGTAGCCCTAATCAACGGAGAACCAGCCAAGTTCATGTACAGGAGATTCAGAATCAAAACCGTCCGAGGACAAGACGACTTCGCCATGATGAAAGAAATCGTCAAGAGAAGATACAGAAGACTAACGCAAGAAAAAGAAAAGGAACCGACACCGCTACCTGACTTGGTCTTAATTGATGGCGGAAAAGGACAACTCAACGCTGCGCTAGAGGCTCAAAGCGAACTAGGCATAAGAATACCAACAATAGGACTCGCCAAGGAGTTCGACGACGTCTACGTCCCCCATCAACCTGAACCAATAAACATGCCTAAAGACTCCAAAGCCATGCTACTATTAAAGAGAGCTAGAGACGAAGCCCACAGATTCGCAGTATCATACCACAGAAAGAAAATGAGGAAAAAAATCCTGGAATCAATATTGGACACTGTGCCTGGAATCGGTCCCAAGCGAAAAGGTATCCTAATGCAATACTTTGACTCCATTGAGGACATCTGCACTGCGGACGACGAGAGAATATCAGTGATTCTGAAATTGAACAGGGAAAAGGCAAGAAAACTCAGAGAACAAATAGCTGATCTCGTCAAAGGAAAGTAATTGTCACTCTATTGCAGATTTCACTAATTTAGTCAAATCTCTCACACGATCTTATAGATCTCTGGGAATAGTCTATCGAAGTTCTGAAT
>JAUQYT010000312.1 GCA_030587605.1 Candidatus Njordarchaeum guaymasense | reverse complement strand
ATCCTCCCTGATATTCTTCATCTACAAGATTTCTGAAGTTAAGGTTGATCTACCCATCTTCGTAGCTATTCCGAAGCTAAGCGTAACTGCAAAGAGAATCGCTCAAGGCTACAACATACTCATTGTTGAGGGCATCCCTCAGGAACAGGAGAGACTGAGATCCCTACGAGATGAAATCCAAGAGAGACTGACTACAGAAGACACTGGGAAACGACCCCCGAATCCTGATGTTTCACACCGGCGGAAAGACATCGGCATAAGTTTTGAAGCCGCAAGAAAGGTCAGCTCAGAAAAGACGGCCCCCCTCCAGAAAAGCATGAGAAAGCATGAACACACAAGGCCGAAACTTTTTGAAAGATTCAAGAGATCGAGGGAGAAGGAAACATAAGCACAAGGCAAGTTCAGTCACACCGCATACGTCTGCTTTCCCTCATTCGGCTTGTGTGTCTAGTGTTGCCTCGCGATTCTTCTAAGGTTCTCCCTTGGATTTTGTTTTGGCAGAGGCTTGGCGCCCCCACCTCGGCTTGGAGGTTGCCTGCGTCATGAGTCAACACAGGAGCTGCCGTGGATCTTTGTAAGGATGGCGGCTTCAGTTAAGTCCATTCAGAGAAAGAGGGTTTTTCCAAGGTATCTCAACGCATAGATGGCCCCTAGTAGTCCGAAGTACATGATCGCAAATATGGTTATTCCGAAGGGATATGTTGGGAAAGCCTGCTGGTAGCATTGGTGTATGTTACCAAAGGGGAAGCGGGTTGTTGCTGCAAGAACTATAGCATATACTATGCACAGTGACAGAAGTACGATTAGAGGAGCCCTTCTACTGATCAACTTTTGAACACCGCCACAACGCGGCATTCAGTGATGGGTTTCACTTTCAGATCTCAATATTTAACTGCTTGAGAAAGCATCTTACGAAACAATGTTCTTGAACTCTTGTAGAGATTTCCTACCTCACCCAGAGCCTTCATCTCTTCTTCTCCATTCTTTGTCGGTGAGAGTCCAGAAATCCGGCATCAAGGTTTGTTCGTGAAGTCTTTGCGGTCAACCAAGTTTATGTACTTTTTCTTGGGCTTGGCGTTGCATTTGAGGATCAACTTGACTTCAAGGGATGCTTTTCCTAGAGGCTATATTCAGAGTTCTCCATCTGAACTGGTCTTACTGGGCCTCTTACTGATGGGGACTTCATACTGCTTAAGTGCAGGTCTAGCCCAAGGGGTACGCTGGTAGCATATGACTTCGCAGGAAGTCAAGATTGTAGAGAGCGAGCTGAAGGCACAGGCGAAGAGTTTCTGCCCTTTTGTAGACGCATGTCCGTACATGAGTCGGGTGGAGTGTACCGACTGCCTCCGGTTCTTCCTCGATCTCTTGGAAACGGTGAGGATGGATGGGGATGACGGAAGTTTTCAGTAAGAGAGGTCGACTAGACATTGTACGCCAGATTCTATTGGTCTGTCAGAGACCCGTGGGGAAGACGCGAATCCTATACAGCTGTAACCTCAGCCACGGTCTACTCACGAAGTATCATCAATATCTGACTGCGACTGGTCTGCTTGAGTCTGTAAATGGTGATCGTGGAGAAGTACTCTTCGTGGTGTCCTCCAAAGGGAAGGAATTTCTTCGCGAATATGCCCGCTTGACCATGATCTTGGAAGGGAAGGAAGATAATCTTGCTTCGTCCGGTGGAACGCTGAATGCCCCCTATAGAAGAGTCATAAGTAGCAACAGGTCAACAAGATAGAGAAGATACTCTCCTATAGGATCGTCTGGTCGTCAGCCAATTGGTTGCTGATGCTGACTGTGCGGCCAAGCGATCTGACGGTTATTATTGGGTTCTATTGTTTTGTAGGGTATATTCTCCTATAGCTCAACATCGCTCTTTCGACAGCAGGAACTTGCCCGGAAATGGAACACAGACTGGAGGCTCTGGGGTACATGTTTGTTCTCGTGGCGGATGGAATTTGGTGACTCTCTGTCACTTCTTGTTACTTTTTATTGCTTTTTGCTGTTTTTTGTTGTTTCTTTTTCCTGTAGTTGTGTCGTTGCTGATGTTGTCGGTTTCTTGTTGCGTTGTGTTTTCCGCTGGGACATTCCAGTCGTGATATCTGTTGTCATGGGAGGGAGGCCGATCGTGCCGTAGGCCACAGCAGCTCTGCCAAACAACTGTGACCGGAGCCTTGCAGATGCAGTATGCTTGCTGATGAAATTATGAAGGCTCGAAAAGGAAGGGCACTGCGTCGTCCGCGAATGCGTCGAGTCTGTGAGCGCAGCTACTTCTTCTTTACTACGACCAATGCTCCAAGTGCCGCTAGGGCTGCGACGACGCCGAGAGCAGTTCCCAATGGATATTCAGGGACTTGGAAGAAATCTGTGTTGGGCACTTCCGGTTCCCCAGAATTGGGATTTCCGCTGGGAACTGTTGGTCCTCCCATGGCGCCGGACCTTGCGAGGAATAGCGCATACCACAGCACGGTCAACGCCACGGCGAACGCGGCTAATGCTATCTTTTTCCTGTTCATGGATTACTACATCCCTTTGGCTACACTCGTGTGACTCAACTATGCTGAGTGCGTATTTAAGACTTCAGAAAAAGTCTTCCAGAAGAGAGTTCCTTTGGTTGGGGCAACTGTGGTTAAATCAGAAATGAATTTCTGGGATTCTGAAAGTGAAGTCATGTGAGTAGGGACTGAATATCCAACTGTAGTCCTCTGTTTGGCCCTAAGCATCAAAATGCAAGGGTACCAGGAGGTACTCCAGAGGTGTCCTATGGGTCTAGTGTCTCACCGTTGATCTTGATGCTTTCTACGACACCAAAGGCGGCGTCGTTGGTAGAGACTACGGCTAAAGGTTACCTTACTAACCTTTAGCTGAAAATCAGAGAATATTCAAGCCTTCACAAACCTGTTTCCAGAGCAGGGCTCTTGAAAGAGGCTTGAAAATCGCTGTCTGTCTTGACGGGTCTAAAAAAACGTCCAAATTGCAGCCTTGATCAATTGTCGAAGAATCTTAAAGAAAAAAGGAGGTCCTAAAGAGTCTTGGCGATCTTTAGCAGAGGCTTTCTTTGCCATTGCGCAACCAACACTAGAGCTCCAAGTAAGCTTAGAAGAGCTACGGCCGTTCCAAATGGTACTTCAGGTATAACAAAGAACGATGTAGCTCTAATCGCAACGATGTCCTCTCCTTGCCCATGCTTAATATGACCTGAGTCCATGAAGACCGCCTGAACTCCCCAGTCGCCTAGTGGAACAGTCGGAGCATAAGAGCTCTGTGCATAGTATATCAGCATCCCATCCCATTCTGTGCCATTTGACTCCACCGTAAAATCAGTTTCAGTATACATCACGTTGCCATCGGGATCCTTCCAAATGAAAGTCACTGACTCAACTGAGTCGTCTGTCGTTCCAGCTGTCGCAGTGACCAAAGTGCCAGGCGGAACATCTTTGCCATGGTAGTCTGTAGTAACAGCATAACCTGAGTTTAGAGCTGACCATTGCGCCTGTACAACTCCAGCTTGCACTATGACTAGCGAGATTGCAAACGTAACCAAGACTAATGATAAGATCCTACGCATTGCTAGTGTCATACTACCTACCTTACTATTACAGTGAGCTTCAAGCCGTTCACCGTCAATATAAAGCTTCGGAAAA
>JAUQYT010000306.1 GCA_030587605.1 Candidatus Njordarchaeum guaymasense | reverse complement strand
AGTACGGAAGTTGGCGCCCTGCTAGAAAACGACTCACAGCAAAGAAACTAAGACCTTGTCAATACTGTAGACATCTATTCTTTTCCAATCACTTTTCATTATCGGTATCATTTGAGAACGTACTATTGCCTCAACTTCTCCCTGTGGCAGATGTTTCTTGAGAATGTCAATGAGTCTCGTTAGTAACGCTGCAAGGCTCTCCTTCACTGCCTCGTAATTTAATGAGAAAACGTCGACTGAAACTAGGTCTAGAAGTGGTTTTGGTCCAGAGAAACCGCGTATAGCTGAGATCCTTGTTTTCTTGGAGAAATCACCTAGAGCCTCCCGCAGTTCGACCCATATACTTCCCGTGTCCGTGGGAACCTTCGCAAGAACAGCGTCGAGGATCTTCTGGTAAATCTCTAACACGTCCAGAGACTTCGCAGCTTTGTTCACCGGGCCTATTTCACTCCACTGGCCTACAAGCTGGTCAGCAAGCGATCTGAAGCCCCAGAAATCAGACGTTGCCCCCGACCAGTTCCTGAGGTGCTCGTGCGCACTTTCCCGCTTCAACAATGGAAACATCTTTATAAACGAATCACACAAGTAGCTCACTTGTGCCTTCAAGTGAGACTCTGGGTCTCTTTTAGCTCCAGTTACTACGAATATAAGCGGATCTGAGTAGCGGTAAACCCACCTCTTGCCCTGTGTCTCGAGGACAGAGATCCTATCTCCTTCCAATTCAGAATCAGAGAGATTGGTCAGTGCCGAGAGGAAACCTGGGATAAGGCTACCTTCCTCGACTTTCTTGCCATAGGATCTCTCGAAAAGGCAACGACCGCTGATTCGATCGATTACCCAGATATTCTGAATCAACCAGCACAATCCCCCATCTCACAGACAAGAACCAGTTCCAAATAATAAATGTAGTGCATACTAGCTGTCAATTGTCGGAACGGAAAACAGTCGAACGGAGGATGATACTAGAAGACTATCGAGAGGCATGTCAAACTGCCCTCGCCTTTCTTAAACTCCGACACGTTGAGTTCCTCTGTCACGAACCCTTCTTTCTCTATCATCTTCTTCGTTCTTGGATATCCTTTGATGACAAAGACCGTATCATTGACTGCTAGGCAATTAGCAGCGTAGGCTTCTTCCTTTGGAAGACGAATCAACTTGAATTGCGAGAACACTCCCAGGTCGAAGTATCCAGGACTGACCACGATGTAGTCGTCTCCGATATACGAACATGCCGACTTAAGGTGGAGAATATTTCTGACCTTGACAGGTGTTACGTTGCATTCCTCATTCTTCAGGATCTCTCTGAGCTGGTCTATTCCAGCCATGTTTGTTCGAGCTGTGAGCCCAACAAGCAGGTCATCTCTGACCCTTAACACGTCCCCACCTTCAATCGTCGCAGGCGGCTTGATCTCCATCATAGTCTCAACATGCTGTGAAATTGTTTTTCTTACTTCTTGAGCTTCCCTGACTCTGGACTCAACTCCCATCCTGCAAATGATGGCCTTCCCTTTGTACACTATTGCGGGGTCTTCGACGAAGACGCAGTCAGGCAGAGAGTTATCTGCTGGTATCCTAATCAACTTAACATTTCTATTCTCAAGCGCCCTACAATAGGCTTCATGTTGCCTCTTAGCTAGCTCAACATTGATCTTAGTGCGTGGTGTGTAGGTTCTTACACACTTGTCGTAGGTTTCGGCGACTTCTCGGATAACGGCAAAGTCTACCCTTGGCGTGGTTCTGCCACTCATTTCGGCGATTCACCTCTTGACACTTCGCTCCTGTCGAAGCGCTGCCTCAATAAAAATGGGACTAGATTTGCCCATCTCTGAAGACATATCATGATCCCACGTATATTTCTCATTCTCTCTCAAAAAGAACGTAGAAGCGGGGCTAGAAAAAGAGTTTTGCTATGCTTTTCCATGTCGCTTTGGGAGCCGAAGCATGAACCGGGTTTCCTTCTTATACTTGAGGTACTCATTACCAAATCTGGTGACAAGTCCTTTTTCTTCGATAAGCTTAATGTACAGAATGTATGGAGAAACCACTACAGCGAGCACGACAATGACCGTAGCTATCGAATGGAAAAGTATTCCATAGCCACTATAGAGGACGATCACCCCGAAAGCCATCGGATTTCTCGAGTGCCTGTAGGGTCCGACTACAACGAGTTTCTTCGTTGGTACAAAAGGTGCCGCGCTGCCTTTCCCTATCTTGTATAGCGCAATAAATGCCTATACCGCATAAGCAAAACCGACCGACCCCACAGCAAACCCCAGCAGTAAGTCCCATGGGAAACCTATCATTCTGAATAGATCCACCCAGTTCCCAATGAGCGGTCTAAGCAACTGGTCAAAGAACGGGTTGAAGAGGGCGAAGATCAGGGGAGCAAAAACAAGGAGCACTATTGCGCCACCGAGAGTTGGAGCAAGCGCTCTATGCCCCCTCCTTCCTTCCCTTATCTCCCTAGCGAACTTCTTACTCGAAGACATCTCCATCCCATCACGATCTCAAATGAGTCTTTTTTCGCCCTCGATTTCCTTTATCTCAGTTATGTCCTGGACGACCTCCATGGTTCCAAGATAGTATCCATTGGCGTCTCTCACGGCGAAGTATCTGATGTGGAGTTTTCTGCCTTTGGTGTCAGTCCAAAACTCGGCAACATTCTTTTTTCCGCTTCTCAGGTCGTCTAGCACTTGGTTTACTTTGGCCAGACTCTTCTGGGGGTGGCACTTCTGCACTTTCCTACCTATGGCAGCCCTCGGCCTTGCAAAGAACTTCTTTTCATTCTCCTTGTTAAAGTACCTCAGGACATCCTCGTTGTCTATGAACGTTACTTCAACTGGAATGGTATCAAGTATGGCGCCTAAGACTTCAATCGGTATATTTCTGACTAGTGGTTCAAAGGCTGTCTCCTTTACAAGTTTCTCAGCCAACTCATGATACTTCTCATGAACTCCTCTCCCCAATTCCTTCTCTATTCCCTCGAATCCCGTCACCAGCTTGCTGGCGTCAGTTTCACTCAAGACTCTCTTACCCATCGGGTAAAGAGTATCATCTTCCTTCCACACGTGATCCTTTACGAGTTCTGCAAGGTTCTTTGATTCGCTTAGAACCGGATTCCAGTTGGATTTGCTCAAGTTGCCTTTGATTGTTCCAAGGAATTCTCTCTCTTTTTCATGCTCCATTAGCATAACTCCGATGGGGCCACCTTGCCTCGGGATACCGCGTTGCTCAAGCTTTGGAAAGAGAACCTTTTCCTCCTTCATGTTATGACACCTGTCCATGAAAGTCACAAGGAAGTCGAG
Organism: Candidatus Njordarchaeum guaymasense; assembly: GCA_030587605.1. GTDB lineage: Archaea > Asgardarchaeota > Njordarchaeia > Njordarchaeales > Njordarchaeaceae > Njordarchaeum > Njordarchaeum guaymasense. The sequence continues at coordinate 470 of JAUQYT010000306.1, read as the reverse complement.
AGACTTCACTACTCTCTCATGGGATTCCTTACCTTTCTCTCCCGCTTCGGCTAGCTTCTTAGCTTCACCTACTAGAACGGTGAGAACTTTTTCAATCACCCTGTGTTCTCCTGAGAGGATTTCATCCCAATGTTTCGTCATTTAACCTCTTTTCCTCCAAAACAGTTCCCTCTTGCATACCTTGTGAAGAGGATGTAGCTACTGTCTTTTTACATGTTTCTGTGCTCTGAGCGAACTTCTCGAAGATAATATATTCCAGAAACAGCCTGCGTTCAAGTTTCAGGTTCCGGACTTTGCTTCTGCTTGGCAAGCTGTTCATATATCTCACGACGAATGTCCTTCGAGAGCATCGGTAGAAATGGTCGAGCTCTCTCAATCTCACTCAGATCCAGTTCTGCCACTACTGAGTCCTCCTCGTCGTATTTCGCTTTCGCGACGACAGTCCCTGAAGGCGAGATTATGTGCGAACC
>JAUQYT010000254.1 GCA_030587605.1 Candidatus Njordarchaeum guaymasense | reverse complement strand
CTCGGTCACAATGGCTCAAACCGGTCTGGGCAATTCCTTTTCACCAGCGCATAGTGGAGGAGACTCCAGATGCCTGGCTCGCTACGCTCCTATCTACGGTGAGATGGGTGGCTTCGGGCTTATGATCAGAGGCCCTCCTTCTACATGGACCATGCTACCATACATGGCTTACGGCAATTACACGCACTCCGCTGACTTCAAGAAATGGAACTTCACGATAAGACCGGGTATCATGTTCCAAAATGGCGAGGAGCTCGATGCCAGAGACGTGGTTTACACTTTGAGGTACAGCATGACGCCCGCTTGGAGCAGTGCAACTGGATGGTATATCCGGGAGATGCTGGGGTCCAATACCAGCGTTTACTGGGCAGGTGAGGAGGGAACACCGGGTGCAGGCGAGCCTCTGAACTACTATAAGGTTCATTTCAGTCTGCCAGATACGTGGGCATACTTCCTTTCCAAGATCGGCGGGGCCTCGATAATGCCAGCTTCAGTCATAGTGAACAGTAGTAGCGGCATACCAGACTATGCAGACTGGCATCCAGATCTGGCTAACACAGCGAACTTCCAATATACATCCTTCAGCACCGGAGACGGCTCCACCTACAAATACTATGGCAAGAACGGATCACTGTTAATTGGATCTGGACCCTTCGGCGCGGGTCCTTATAGATTTGTCAACTACGACTCTGGAACAAATACGATCCACTTGACGAAGTTCATGGGGTACTTCAATAGAGCCGCGCTTGAGGACGCAGGCAAGTACAAGATAGTAGACTACTACGTGAAACTTGTTACTAATGTTAATGACGCTATTCATGACCTGTCAACTGGCAGTGTTCAGATTCTCGACTCAGGCTACGGCTTTCAGGATTATGTGGGTCATCAGATCAACTCATCATTCTGCAAATGGGTCGTCTACGATGGTTTCACTGTTCAGGAGCTTGGGTTTAACATGCAGCATCCGATCTTTGGAACGGGGCTGGGAACACCTGTCGGCATGGCGAACGCAAGCAGGGCAGCCGAGGCAGCCAAACACATGAGGCGGGGAATCGAGTACCTCTTCCTAAAGGACACCATACTGAAGAACATGACACACGGCTACGGCACGTATGGCGTCGCAACCTCTGTCCCACGAGCTACGTGGTTCTTCAACAATCAGATTGTCCTACGAAATGACACCGTCTTGAATCAGAGGCTTCTTGCCATAAAAGAATTCGAAGCTGCGGGATACCACTTTTACGTGGACTTAACGCGAACAGGAATCAACGCTACGACACCATCCTGGTGCTTCGGACAATATGGGTTCTTAATACGAACATCAGGTGCGGACAATGTTTCAGTAATTTTCTTCGCTCTTGCGCCATCTGGAATTGGAACGCCTCCCCCTGGAAAGCTACCGCTGGTGTACCTCGACATCCATGGTGTAAGACTCGAAGGCAGCAATGAGATAATTCTCTACGTTTACTACAATGTGACACTTTGCGTGCAACTTGGTATAGATGAGAACAGCTTGGCTCTCTACATCTGGAACTCCACAGCAACCAGCTGGAGTGCACTCCCAAGTACACACCTGAGCCTGAACTCTACACACGGACTCGTCTTCGCGGTTGCGCCTCACATCAGCTACTTCGCAGTATTTGGGACTTTGCCCCGGGGCGGAGGCATTGGATACATTGAGATAATAGCAATCGGGGCAGTTGTGGTGGTCGGAGTCGTGGCGGCAGTAATTTTCTTGAGAAGAAGAGGAGCCAGAGGCGGAAAAGGCGGTACAACGTGACCTCCGCAACATCAGACAAACCGCTAGAAGGCAAACGCTGACCGCAAAAGTAACCTCACTTTTGTGGCTTGGCTCCTTACCTATTTCGCAAGCCTCTGTGCAGTGTCAGCTGTGACCGACTCTCGCTACGGTATCTAGTAGCGTACTGCCAGAGACGAGTTTTGAAGCAGACCAGCATGCCGGATCACGGATGAGGGGGAAAGCGAAAATTTCCTACCCAGAAATACAAAAGAGGGCACAGAGAAAAAACATCTATACTGAATGTACCGTCCCTTTTTTTCAGGATTGCATGCGTCAGGAATATAAGACACTGATCAACATCAAACAAATCCGGGTGAGACAATGCAGAAACAGTTCCTGGCAATCCTGCTTATCCTACTAATTGCTGACAGTGCTGCCTCGTCAACATTCTATGGAAGCGCGGTCTCAACAGACTTGAATTCGATGTCTCCAGTCCGTGCTGCAAGCGTGAGCTCATCTGAGCAGCAAGTTTTCGCTCTCGTCAATGGCACAGAAGCATATGGCTACGATTTGGAGCTGGAAAACATTTCGTCAAGTTACCAAGCCTTTAGATCCGCCGGCTCCCCAGGCGCCAACGAAGCAGCAAACTGGATTAAATACAAATTTGAAAGCTTCGGACTTGAAGCTTCACTTGAACCATTCCAGTTTCATAATTGGACCCTACTAAGTCAACCTTCGCTCATTATTGATGAGGACAAAAACAGATCAACCACCGCGGATCAGACAACTATTCGCTCTTTTCAGTGTGAACATTACAGTTGGCCCGCGCCAGCCGGTGGAGTTTTCGCCGATCTCGTGGTTTTGCCGCTGCCTCCAGCTTCCAGCAGAAGCGGAATTGGAGTCAATTCAATAAACATGACTGCGTGGAACGCCATAAACACGACTGGAAGAATCGTTTTGGTTGGCAGAGAAATACGTTGGGATACCAGCTGGGAACAAGCATTTGTTACCAAACTCACTGTCCAGCCCCCGGCCGCAGTTGTTTACACTTGGTGGTACAGTTGGATGGCTTTCACTCCGCCCTCCCATGCATCAGGTGGCGGTCGCCCTCGTAGTCTGGGCCAGTTCAATCCCTATTACTGGGACCTGAAAATTCCAGTTGGCTTCGCAAACTATGAAGATGGCTTGTGGATAAGACAAAGAGAACAAGCAGCCAATGTTTCTGCATGCTTATCCATCGAATCAGTGATTGGTTATGGTTCTCACTATAATGTCGTGGGGAAGATCGCAGGTTATGAGAACCCGCATAGACTTGTGATAATCTCAGCTCATTATGACACGGTGATGTGCAGCGGATTCTGCGATAACGGAGCTGGAACGGCAGGCATCGTAGAGCTCGCCAGGGTATTCTCTGTAGCAATAAACAATGGGCTCTATAGACCCCGTTATACGCTTCTTTTCGTGGCTTTTACGGGCGAAGAACTCGACTTGGCGGGCTCAACAAACTATGTGAAAGAACACAAGAACGATATGTCAGACATCATCGCGGTAATCAACCTCGATTGCATAGGAAGCAAGAATCTATTCGTTACAAAGACATCGCCTGCCAGCGAATTCGACCTAGACGAATTAGTCGTCGGCGCCGCCCAAGATCTAAACATCAACATCACAAAAGGAGAGACTGGAGGATCCGACCAAGAAGCCTTCAGAATACCTTTCGAGGTCAACAATTGGTACTATGGGGATTGGGGGGTGAACCCTGGCATCAGCGATGCCAAGCCAGTGACATCAAGCGCGATGATCATTTCGTACCCACTTCTTTACTCCAATCTATGGGATATGGGAGTTGCTGGCTGGATTCACACGGCATATGATAACTCGACCTCCACTAAGACTCTGTATTGGGTCGAACCAGATAACCTTGAAAACCACGTTAAGCTTGCAGCGCTGTCAATTATGCGTGTTCAAGCTGTTACCGTCGCAGAACTTGCCGTATATATTGTTTTAGCCGTGGTCATAGTAGTTGCTACCATTTTGGCATTTCTTTTGGTAAGAAAATTGCGGTCAAAGAAAAGAGTTTCCAGTGAAACAAGAAACGATTATCCAAATTGGCGGGATGAAGAGCCACGGAGAACGAAGACGGCAGTTCTGAGCTAGCCCCCAAATCAACTGTGAATGAGTCGCAGCCAGGAATAGTAATCCATATAGCATAGTTGAGTGTCATATTTTGTCTTAACGTAAGAATAGAAAGAAGAGTGAACTTCGCCGTTACGACATCTAGGAGGGCAATCTTGTTTGAGAAGTAAGACTTTTACGACAGCCTTCACATCGATATTCCTCACGTTATTCACCGTGAGCTCCATGGTAGTAGTGCTTTCTGGCTACTCAACATATACGAACTATGTTAACCCGTACAGTTATGCTCCAGCCACGCCACCTTCCGCACTTATCGCTTCACCTGGTGCAAATGCTACTCATGCAGTCATATTCGTATTGGATGGAGTGCGCCCAGACATCTTTGACAGAATCGACTTACCGTACATAAAGGGCATAACTACTTGGGCCAACTTCACCAATGTTCAGTGCTCGACCCTGCTTAGCGTCAGCATGACAGGCTACGCTGTGATTAGCTCTGGTTGCAACTCCACTGAAAGCCAGGTGATTAGCAATGAGTACAACATGTTATTCAAGGCAGACTCATTGTGGAACCTCACACAGAGACATGGTGGCACGGCCGCAGTCGTTGGGAGCGATGGTTGGGAGACGATGTTTGGAAAATGGATAAATTACTCCATAACATTTGACAATGCGAAGGCGGGCCAACAAAGTAACGTACTGAACAGAACCAACGATGTAAGTATTGAAACAACTCTGTCAGACTACCGTGACATCTATGTAGCAAGCTACGCAGGACAGATCGTGGAAAGATATAAGCCCACATTCATGGTAGTGCATTTCAGTGATACTGACGAAGCAGCACACGAGAACGGCACAATAAACCCCGATGGCTCCTTGAGCGCAACCTATGTAAAAGCCATGCAGAATGAAGATACTTACGTCAAGTGGATTCTTGGCAACTACAGCGCTGCAGGGATACTCTCTTCAACCTTGGTGGTTGTCGCATCTGACCACGGGCACGTAAACAAGGGAGGACATGGAGGAATAGAGCCAGAGGTGCTCAACACCCTGCTATTGATGAATGCTTCTAAAGGTGTGATACCCGGCAAATACAACGACCCTGTGCATCAGAATTCCGTTGCTCCTACTGTCGCAGCTATTATGGGATGGGAGATTCCAACCGACTGCTCTGGGACGGTTCTCTTCCAATGTTTGAACCCCTCAACAAAGTGGGAAGCGATCTACAGGATCAACCTGGCTAATATACGTCTCGCTCAAGCGAATATCACAAGGCTTAAGACGGGATTTGGCGAGCCATATCTGACTTCGCTTGTGCAAGCAGCTCAATCCCTTGCGTCGGCAAAAAGTGACTATGGTACAGACAACAATGCGGCGATCACCAGTGCGAAGTCGTCTGAGACTGCATCACGTAACGTCTTGGGCTCATTGTTGAGCGCGAAGATATCTGAAGAGGCTATCGGACGAGTGATCCTGGCTATTGTAATCATTGTTGTCGTGGTTATACTTGTGGCTCTATTGTTCTACAAGTTGCGAACTAGGGTAAGAGGTGTAGTTGTGGGGGAGAAGAAATTCCTTCCAGACTTGTTCATCTTAGTGGCACTATTCTTTGTGTTTCTCGTAGTCAGCACTGCAGTTTGTGGGTGGATTTTCTCAGGTAGCTACTTCCCCGATTCCGCTGGAGCCGTCATCGGAGGCGTATTCGTACCGACTCTCTTAACGCTCATCCCAACGGCTATCATTTTCATGGCGATACTATTGTACTTCAATAAGAAGGCACCCAAGAGCGATGCCAGAGTAGTCACATGGGCGTCGATGTTCTTGATAACAATAGCAATGGTTTACCTTGCAGGCCTGGTTTGGTACATTGCCCGGAACGGCACCGGGTTGCCATGGTATGCCCATGATATGGGTGAAGCAATAGGGTACTTCTACTTTGTTGTCTCGGCTATGGAGTTTTCGTTGGCGGCTTTGGTCGGATTCCTTGGTGGACTAGGAGTGTCCAAGCTACTAGGCAAGGGAAGGAAGGGCACAAGGAAATGAGGGCTGAGCATGTCGCGCAGCTAGTATCGATTTAAGCGTTGCTCGTTGAATCCTCCCCTTTTTCTTTATTCGCTGCTAGAAGCTGCCACTCGAAGCAAAATCTATATTAAAGGCCGTGAAGTGTAGTGAGAATCTTCATGTAGGGGATTCAACACAGAATCATCTCGTATGATAGGATGTTCATAACGCGTTTGATCTATGAATGTACCATAGTGCTTTTCAAGTCGTATTCTCAGGGGCCGTGTTGGTGATGACTGGGGGTTCCTCGCTTGATCTATTGTTCAATCCTCGCTCTATTGCGATAGTGGGAGACGCCAGAGAGAGAAATTTCTACTTCTCTCGCGCAATATATAAAGCTGACTTCAAGGGTCGCGTGTATTATGTCAATCCGCTAGTCGACGAGGCGATGGGTCAGAGGTTCTTCAAGACTCTTTTGGAGATCCCTGACGCCGTGGATTACGTGATAATATCTGTTCCAGCAAGAATTGTACCTCAGATAGTCTCAGACTGCAGTAAGAAAGGTGTGAAGTTTGCATCCATATTCTCTTCAGGTTTCAGCGAGACTGGTAGCGAAGAGGGAAAGAGACTCGAAGTGGAGATTCAGAAAGCTGCTGGGGGCAGGGTGCGAGTAGTTGGCCCTAATTGCATGGGCGTCTATTGTCCGCGCAGCGGTTTGGCTTTTCGCCTCGACCAGTCGAGGGAGTCTGGCTCAGTTGCCTTCATATCCCAGTCAGGTGGACTATCCATAAACTTCACGCTAGCAGGTCGAAGACATGGCATTAGGTTCAGCAAGGTTGTGTCTTACGGTAACGCAGTAGATGTCGGCGACGCGGAACTTCTCAATTACTTGGCAGACGACTCTCAGACTAGTATTATCGCAGGTTACTTGGAAGGGACGAAGGATGGTCAAAGACTGATCGATGCCTTGAGAAGAGCCTCGAGCAAGAAACCTGTGATCATATGGAAAGGTGGGATCACAAGTTCGGGGGCAAAAGCAGTGTCCTCACATACGGGATCCCTAGCTGGGTCGTCAGAGATCTGGGAAGCCGTGATGCGCCAAACCAGAGTCATCCAAGTTGACTCGCTTGAAGAGTTGATTGGCACCACAAAGGCATTTCTCTTCTCGCCTCCGCCGCGTGGGAAAAGCGTTGCCCTTGTTTCGATAAGTGGAGGATCAAGTGTTGTGAATGCGGACACGGTCGTCCGAACCGGGCTCAAGGTTCCGAAGCTAACTGAGGAGACTAGTAGAAGTCTAAAGTCCGTCGTCCAGGCTGTAGGGACAAGCATAGGCAATCCGGTAGACCTCGCTGGTTCATACAACAATCCTGATGCTTTGCGTAAGGTCATCATAGGAATTGGTGAAGACTCGAACATTCACGCCATTATCGTGGAGTTCGCCCCGCTCTATGTCTTTCACTGGTCCAGGCACCTCAAGGACCTCAAGATGCCTTCTGCCATACAGAGAACTCTCCTAGTAAGTGCAAACCACGTCAAGCTCAAACTTGGGAAACCCGTTCTTCTGACGCTAGTCGATGTTGCCTATGAGAAGGAGAGCCGCAAGATAGAGAAGATGTTTACGAAGAACTCGATCCCCTGCTACCAAAGTGTAGCCGAGGCTACCAAGGCATTATTTAATTTGAGCAGATACTACGAAGCTAAGCGGCAATGATGTCACCGTAGCCTAGAGAACATCTGACTTGAGAGCCGGACAGGAAGCCTTTGTGACAGTGACGTGACAACGTAATTGCGCGTGGAGAGCGTACTGGGCATCAAAAGGTAACCTTAAAATAAATGAAGAGTCATCCAAATTCAACATCAATCTTTCAGTGACGGTTAGTCAAAGACTAGTCAGATCGGGACTTATTGCACGAGTTTGCATTTACAATTTTAGAACGGTTTTCGAGTGTAAAGGAGGATGGTGAGTGAGATGTTTGGCACTCCAATGCCTAGGCGGGAACCTGAGGTCGTAAGATCTTCGCCCATAGACAGCGCTATCCTTGAAATCACTTCACTGCTGGGCGTTTCAGCGCTCCTTGTAGTAGATGAGAACGGTGATGTGCAACATCAATGGTATCGGACGCTCCTGGATAGGTCAAGGATAGAGGTGACAGGGACAGACATCACTGAATTAACAAAAGCCACGGTGGGTTTCGTTGGACGAATCGGTGGAGGGATATTGGATAACATAATCCTTCGATCGGAAAACAGTACCGTGCTCATTCAAGCGGCAGGAAGGTCGACGTTGTTCATCTTCTCAGACAAACGAGCCAACTTAGCACTTCTCATGATCAGAGCCAAGAGAGTTGCGTCAGTCATAGCCTCGACAAGACCACCAGGAGTCGCGTAATGTGCTGAATGAGGAAATTCCGCATAGAGGTGGTTCCCATTGATTGATGTTCTTGAAGCTACTGTTAATAAGGCTGTATCTAAGCACAAGGCTGCTTATGCTGATGCAAGGCTGCAGAAGATATACAGCAACACTATTTTTGTGACGACAGGTAAGGTTGAGAGGATAATTCCTTCGATTGAACTAGCAGGGAACGTCAGAGTACTCAAGGGCGCGGTCGGTTTGTCCACTTTCACTCGAGAGGATAAGGATACCATTGCTCAGGCAGCTGAGAAGGCGACAAAGATAGCTGAGGCAGGCAGCTCGAGCATTAAAGAGAAATTTGGGCTAGCTTCGTCACCTCAGGTTGAAGACAACGTGAAGCTGGGTGACGTCACCGATCCAAGAGAGATCCCTATTGACGAGAAGAAGGAGATAATTCTGTCCTGTGACTCTGCTGCACGTGAGGTTGATGAGCGAGTCGTTGGAACGAACTTCAGGTACATTGATGAGGTGTACGAACGGTTTTTCGTGAACTCTGATGGTTCCAAGATTCAGGAGGCTCACCCATATACTGAGCTACGTATTACGATCACCGCTCGTGAGGGGGAGAAGATCTCAAGGTGCGTCGGGAGAATTGCTGCCAGCGCTGGACAGGAACTCATGGCTATGGCTGATCCCTTGAGCGCAGCTGAACAAGTTGCCAAGGATTCTGTTGAGCTTCTCTCAGCACAGGAGCCGCCATCAGGAAAACTCCCAACAGTGCTCGACAACAAGTTGACTGGACTCCTAGCTTCTAGCATAGGGCTAATGAGTTGTGCTCAATTCGCTCTAATACCTGAAGGTGAACTGGGCGGATTTGCTGGAAAACTCGGTGAGCAACTTGGTCCCGAATCCCTAGTTGTTTATGACGATCCCACATCGGCAGGGCTTCCAGTTTTGTACAAGTATGATGAGGAGGGAGTACTGGGTAATCCCACAACGCTAATCGAGAAGGGTGTATTGAAGTCCTACTTACATTCTAAATCTACGGCTTTCATTTTCAATACCGGGGTTGAAGGGCATGCGAGGTGTCAGAGTGCCCTTTTCGCCCCTCGTCCTTTCATATCTAACACAATAGTGAAGTCTGGCAATCTTAAGTTTGAGGAAATGATTGAAGGAATAAAGGAAGGAATCTACCTAAGGGGACTTACAGGCGCTAGCACAACGCGCATCGTTGCCGGTAACGCCGAGAGAGGATATCTGATAAAAAACGGACAGCTTGGTGACCCTGTCTCTTCGCCAAGCTTCACGATAGACGTCGTGAATGAACTCAAGAACATCGATGCCATTGGAAGCGATTTCGAAGTCCTGCAACTGAGAATCACCGAGGAGGAGGAATCAAACATAGTCTCGGGGGCAGGCCCGCACATTAGGTTCAAAGAGCTAAGCATCGGATAAGATTTTGAAGAGGAACAAGAGCCGAAGAATAGGAGTGGGATCCGAGCCATGACTTCTGATTTGATTTCTACCGCTGAGAGGATAATGAAGATGGCCGCAAAGGAAGGCGCCGAGCATGCCGAGGTCTACATTGAATCAAGAGAGAACTTAGTCATGAGAATAACCAAGGTCAGCGGCAAGGATAACTTCAGTGCAAGAGATCAAGTTATGACTGGAGCCGCCCTCCGCGTCATAAAAGGCGGTGCGCTAGGATTCGCGTATCTAAGCAACCTTGGAGACGAATCAGTAAAATCATCTGTGCGTAGTGCTTTGAAGGTTGCGGAACCTCAGGCCGGAATTGAGAGTTTCTTAGGGCAGCCGAGAAGTTTTTCACGCGTATCTGGCATACTCGACAAACATACTGCAGAGATGCGACCAGAAGAAGCAATGTCTAACGCTGAGGTAATCAGAAAGAGCGCGACGGAAGTTGACAGTAGGCTGGTAACAGTCTATGAGGCTCTTTTTGGGCGCTCTAAGCATGGCTTTGCCATCGTCAATACTCAGGGCCTGAATGTAGAAGATTATGGAAGCTTCGCAAGAATGGCTATCGGGATATCTGCGAAGGATGGAAAAGAAGCGAAAATGGAAGTTTACGACGTTGAGAGATCAGTCAAAGATGTTGGCATCGTCAAGGACTTTGCCTCCAAGAATGCGCATAATGTCCTAAAGTATCTCGGATCCAAGAAGGTTGAGCCCAAGAAGATGACAGTTATTCTAAGTCCATTCGCTGTGGCGGAGCTTTTCACATACGCGTTTACTAACGCCTTCTGTGCAGATAATGTTCAGAGTAAAGCCTCTGTATTAGAAGGGAAAATAGGTGAGCAGGTCGCCTCCGAGGCAGTCACGTTGGTTGATGACGGAACGTTTGAGGGAGGGCTTACATCGTTCAAAATGGATGACGAAGGGATGCCATCCAAGAGAACGACTTTGATTGAAAAAGGAATCCTCAAGAGCTACATCCACAACAACCAAAGCGCAAGCATAGCATCTGTTGAGAGCACAGGCAACTGTGTTAGGTGGGAATTGCCCACAGTAGATTACTTCTTTTATAGGAGTTTCAGGAGACTTCCGCGGGTCTTTCCAACTAATGTAATCTTTGAACCTGGGAGCACATCAATTGATACAATGATCCGAGAAGTCAGGGACGGAATATACATCGATAGAACTGATCCTGCCTTCACAGCGAGACCAGACGGGTCTTTCTCAGTCAGCGTCCTATATGGTTTCAAGATAGAGAACGGTCAACTATCTACACCGATCAGCGGGATGAGAATTGCCGGCAACCTCTTTGATTACGCCAAGAAGGTAGATGTGGTAGGAAACGCACCTGAGAAAAATCTTCCGACACTTTACCCGTCGTGCGTCATTACCCCGCCCATCCGCGTCCAAGATGCAAGCATCCAAGCCTAGTTTTATTCCAACTTGCCAAGAAAATTGATGGTGCTCAAAAAATGAGGGCATTCAAGATAGTCGGTCACGCTGGAGGGGCGGCATACGAGCCTGAGAACACTATCAGGGCCATTCGTAGATCGATAGAGATGAAGGTAGACATGGTTGAAGTCGACGTTCACGCTACAAAGGATGGGCAACTCGTAGTCATCCACGATAATGAGGTTGACCGAACAACCAATGGGAAAGGCAGCGTCAAGGAGATGTCTCTTCAAGAGATAAGGAAGCTTGATGCTGGAAAAGGCGAGAAGATACCAACACTCCAAGAAGTTCTCGCTACATCTAGGAACATCGTCGGAGCGATGATCGAAGTCAAGGCTCCCAACATTGAGAAGCTTCTAGTAGACTTGATACGGCGCGAACGAATGTCAGATCAAGTCATTGTTACTTCTTTTATGTCGGATGTCATAAAGAAAGTCAAGGAAATTGAGTCTAAGATTTCCACGGGTCAGATATTCGCATGGAAGATTTCAAATGTCGCCAAGAAAGCATTGGAACTCAGGGTTGGGATGATGGTTCCTGCCTATGAGTTGGTTACGAGAGAGATGGTGAATGAACTCCATAGGAGCTCCATCCTTGTCTACACGTGGACTGTGGATGATCGACGTGTCGCCGAGAAACTCATTGAACTCGGTGTTGACGGTATCATAACCAACAAGCCAGATCTGATGTCCAGAAGAGACTAGCTCTCTTCAGTTGCGAGAACAGACGGACCGTTCAAAAAATAAGAAAGTTGTTGGCGAGCACTTTTGCCAATTGTCTATTTGGATTTCGTGATCTTAACGTTGCGCGCCAGGACATAGGGGGAGAACACTGGGTGGGATACTTCTGACCACCAGTGCACTTGCTGTCTTTCTCTTGTTAGGCCCTCAACGTTTTCAAGAAGTTTCAGGATGTTCTCCGAGATCCTCAGATTTGCTGTTGAGCCGTTCACTTCTCCATCCTTTATTATGAAGGCTCCGTCTCTTGGGACTGTTGAGAAGTCACCAGTGACGTAGCTCTGGAAACGTGTGTACCACGTGTTCGTTAGGTATAAACCGTTTCTGACCTGTGAAAACATCTCGTCTAGCTTGTAGTCTCCAGGGTCCAAGTGAGTTGTGAAAGCAGTTGGTAGGACTACGCCCGCGTTTGCGGTTGTCTCTGTTTTAAACAGTTTTGCTGTTGAGGTGTTGTGGAGGAAAGTCTTGAAGATCCCATGGTCTATTAATACGGTCTCTCTGATTGGCACTCCTTCGTCGTCGAAGACTCTGTGTCCCATCGATGAGGTGGATGCGTAGTCGCGCATGGTCACTTTTTCCGAGGCAACTTTCTGCCCGATTCTGCCCACGAAGGGCGAGAGCTGTGCCATCGCGTCGTAAGCGGATGCTGTTTCACCAAGAGTTGACAGGATCGCGCCGAAGAAGAGTGGCTCGAAGATTATGTCATATTTTCCTTCCTGTATTTCTTGTCTTGGATACTTCTTTGATTTTGCAGCTATTGCTCCCGCTTTTTTCCCAGCTTTCTCTGGGTGGAAATCTGCGAGGTTGTTTGTACACTCAACTCCATGTCCGGAATTCTCTTCATCCGAAAAGGCTCTGATACTGAGTTCGATGTAGTTTCCACTGTCGTTGCCGCTTGGTCCCTCTGACGAAACGATGTAAGTGTCTTCGTCTCCTATGTAGAGGATGCCCCCCGTGTTCTTGGCGCCCTCGGAGAGGGCTGCGTCGATGGCCTTCCACACGTACTTTGCAGGCTCATCGAGTTTTCTTATTGTGTTGTCAACCTTGGAGGCTTCGTATTTGAATTCCCCTTTTGCTATTCCGCCCCATAGGGGGTTGTCTTTTGAAGCCTTGGCTACTGATATCAGCTTCTCGAGCATGGCGTCTATGTTATCGAATTTTCTTAACTCAGTCGCAACAATTTTCTTTCCGAGTGTGAGAAGAACGTGAATTGAGTTCTCGTGCCAGGTATTTGATATGTCCAGCTGGTTGTTGCTAAACCTCAGTTGTCTGTCTCGTGAGACTGATGCGTGAGCTATTACTTCTGTTGCTCCTAGGCTCTTTCCCTTCTCAACAACATGCTCGGTTTTCTCTTCAAGTTCCTCTGTCATAAGCTTCATTACTTAAGGTACACCTCCCTGAGCCTGGCGGTGGCTCCTCCTGTGAAGACTGGAACTCCTTGCTGGGGGTCACCCTTCCCGCATGTTGCTGAGGTGAATTCGACTTTTTTGGAGACAGCGTCTACGGCGCTCCAGAATTTGCGTGTTGTTGTCTCTATTGCGCAGCTTTTGATCGGATTTTTCACTTCGCCATTCTCTATGATGTAAGCTTCACGACCTGTATACTTCTGATTAAACCTCTTATCGTCAATATTCCACTCGTTGAATGAAACCATCCAGACACCCATCTTGACACCTTCAAGCAGCTCGTCGTCTGTGTGGTCTCCCGGTGCAAGGTAAGTGCCCGCCATTCGGACTATTGCTTCACGGTTATAGTTCTCTGACCTTGAAGCGGCGTTGCTCCTAGTATTCATAATTGCAGCGCTCTCCCTATTATGGAGGAATTCGTTGATGAGCCCGTTCTTGTAGAGGTACCTTGGTCGGGCTCTGACTCCTTCCTCGTCGTAGAGGTAGAAGCCAGCGCTGTGTGGTATAGTTGGGTCGTCAATGATTGTGACTGCGTCCGAACCGATCCTTTGACCTAACATATCTTTTGTAACGAAGGATTTCCCTGCTTGGCTCATCTCTCTCCCGATTATCCTATCAGCTTCCATCGGGTGACCGCAGGATTCGTGAGATGCTATTCCGGTGACTTCGGGACCGCAAACTAGATCCATCTTTCCCTCAGGGATCTTCTTTCCTTCGAGTATCGTCTTCTTAAGTATGTTTGCGTCATGGCCCATTGTTTCACCGATTCGTAGAAGTCTGATTCCTTCCCATCCGCCAGTGTACCCGTAGTGCCTATAGGCCCATTCATTTTGCCCGTCCTCATCAACTGTTATGCTAACATACCCGTAAATCGAGGGCAAGACTGACCTAATTTTTGACCCTTCACTGTTGCAAAAGTATTTTTCAACAATACCGTCGCCGAGTTGGATGATTCTTGCAGGCAAGTTAACGTCAAGTGAAAGGAGGCATTTGTCTATTTCAATCAGCTCATTCACACGTTTGTCTGTTGAGATGTCGCTTAGTTTCTCCTTTTCTTCAACGGTCCATTTCTCTTCAACGCCTTTTTCTTCGGCAAAGATTACAGGAGTCTTCCTTCTCGATGTGTGTGCCATCTTAAAGGCTTGATCGACAACATCTTTAACAGGATCTTTGCTGAGAGCGTTAGTCGATCCGAATCCTATTCCTTCCTTGGTCAGTATCCTCACGCACAAACCCTGATCTTCACCGTAAACCAATGCGTCAATCATCCCGTTCTTAATGAGGACGCTGTTTCCAACCTGCTTCTCGACCTTCACCTCAGCATAGGTGACTCCGCCCTTCTTCCGAGCGTAGTCGAGAGCGGAATCTCCAATATCTTCATACATAGTACCACATCACCTTAATCAACAGCGCAATCGATCTGCTCGTCTCTCAAACACGGGTTTCAAATCTGTCCTTGTTCTCTTATTTCTGTCCTCTAATTCTCAAGGATGACCTTAAGTATTTTGTCTGGATATTGAAATACGCTTACCGTGGATTTATACAACATTATAGGTCCATCCTAGAGGGAAGAATTTTAACTTATTTAGAAACAGTACTTTAGCAACAGTTAGCCGCCCGCGTTCATTACGGCGATTGGAGTACGAGCTGGTATCTGACTATGGTGAGGGGCACACAGGACCTCGAGTCTGCAAGTATACAAGAGGCATTCAAATCTTTGAAGTCCTCAACCAAAGGTCTAGCTGGAGAAGAGGCTTATCGTAGACTCTCGAAATATGGCTACAATGAGGTCGAGGAGAAGAAAGCGCGCCCGTACGCGAGGTTCATTGGCAGGTTTTGGGGTCCTACTGCGTGGATGCTTGAGTCAGTAGCTATCATAAGCTTTGTCCTCAGCCAGATGATCAACTTGTACCTAGTCATTGGATTGCTTGTCCTGAACGCGATTATAGGCTTCACACAGGAATCAAGATCTGAGAAAGCGGTCGAGCTTCTGAAGAGCAGACTGTGCGTGAATGTTAAAGTCATTAGAGATCGGAAATGGGTTGGGAAGCCAGCGCGTGATATAGTTCCAGGCGACATAGTCCTCCTAAAGAACGGCGACATAGTCCCTGCCGACGTGAAACTCTTCGACGGACATGTGATGATTGACCAATCTGCGTTAACAGGAGAGTCTCTGCCCGTAGACAAAGCGCCTGGTAGTCTCGGTTATGCTGGATCCATTGTTCGGAGAGGCGAAGCAAGAGGCCTCGTCCTCGGAACTGGTCCTAAAACATTTTACGGGAGGACAATCACTCTTGTGAAAATGGCAAAGCCTAAGTCTCATGTGGAGGAGCTCATATCCGGAGTAGTGAAGTACATACTGCTGACAGTTACAGTAGTAGCGGTCTGTGTACTCGGTTATTCATTTGCCATGTCGATAAGTATTCCAGACATGCTGAGCTTCATTCTAATGTTGCTTGTTTCTTCTGTTCCAATAGCTCTACCAGCAATGTTCACAGTGACAATGGCTGTTGGCGCCCTTAAGCTGTTTAAGAGTGGCGTTCTTGTAACAAGGATTACCGCGGTAGAGGATGCTGCAACTACGACGACAGTCTGTACTGATAAGACGGGAACAATAACCGAGAACAAACTGTCTGTTGTAGAACTATTGCCGCTAGAGGGTTTCAGCAGGGACTACGTGGCCTTATTGGCTATGCTTGCATCTGACGAGGCTTCACAGGATCCGATAGACGTTGAGATCATAAGGTATGCTAAGTCAATAGGCATCAAAACTAGGGGACATGCTGTACGTAAGTTCACGCCATTCGACCCTTCGACTAGGAGAACGGAAGCAGAGGTTGAGAAGCCAGATGGAAGCTCTATGCGCGTAATGAAGGGCGCTCCTCGGCTACTTATTGAGATGTCCAGCTCAGATGAGTCTAGGAAGAGGAGCTATTGGAAAGTAGTTGAGGAGCTCTCGGCTAAGAGCTACAGGGTGATCGGTGTCGCCGTCGAGGAGAAAGGGTATCTGAGGCTGGCTGGGTTTATTCCAATGTACGACAGACCTCGAAAGGATTCACCTAAACTCATTTTGGAACTCAAAGAACTGGGCATTAGGGTAAAAATGCTGACGGGAGATAGCGCTCCAATCGCCGTTGCGGTAGCTAAGGAGGTTGAAATAGGTGGGGAGGTCTGCAGAACTGGTGACGTTGGCAAGAATATTGGGCGCTCGGTCGAGAAGTGTGATCTTTTTGCGGAAGTTTTCCCCGAAGACAAGCTTAGGATAGTGAAAAGCCTGCAATCCAAGGGGCAGGTAGTAGGCATGACGGGAGATGGTGTCAACGATGCACCAGTTCTTAAGCAGGCGGAGGTGGGAATAGCTGTCAGAAGCGCTACAGACGCGGCCAGAGCTGCAGCGAGTGTTGTATTGACCGCCGAAGGTTTGTCTGGTATAGTCGAGCTTGTCAAAACTGGTAGAGAAGCATTCCAAAGAATGTACACTTGGATAATCAATAAGATAGTGAAAACCTTTCAAATGTCAATATTTCTCTCGGTGACTTTCTTCATCTTGAGGACTCTTGTTACCACGACTGCTCACTTGATCTTGCTACTCTTTCTCACAGATTTCATAACGATCTCTTTGGCAACTGATAACGTTACTCCATCCCATCATCCGGAGAAATGGGAAATAGGAAAAATGACGAAAGCAGCGCTGTCCATAAGCGCCATCGTCTTGTTGGAAATGTTCACCGGATTATTCATAGCTCTCAACCTACTTGGTCTGGGGATTCCCCAGCTTTACACATTCGTCTTCTACATGCTCATGGTGACCGGCATAACAGACGTATTCATAGTACGTGAGAGAAGGGCATTTTGGAATTCGAAACCCAGTAAAACACTTTTGACAGCCTTGCTCACGGACCTAGCGGTCGCTACAATCATATGTATAATCGGTATTGAGGAGATCTTTGCACCGATACCTCCGCTTGCCGCAATATCAATAATATTGTTGGCCTCGATTATGATGCTCCCAAAAGACTACGTGAAGAGAGTAGCGCTGAGCCACGAGTACCACAAGGTGCCCGAGTAGGAATTGGCCGTTAATTCGACTTGTCAACGCGTCTACGGCGATAACTTGATTAACAAGTATTTTTATTCTTAGACTGAACCCTCGGTAGGAAATCGCTCACTCTCATGCGCTTGTTTGGTGCTCAACGATGGTCGTAAGAGGTTTATGGGTCATTGAGAAGGAGTCTGGAATACGTATTTTCAATAAGTATTATAGACCACAAGACGTTAGCGATGAACTCTTCTCTGGCTACATGAGCGCTCTAACGTCTTTCTTAGGGGAGCTGAGCGAACGTAAAGGAAAGCTCGATAAGATAATGAGTATAGGCTCTTCGTACTCACTTGCAACTCAGGATATGAAGCTCCTAGTTAGAGGTTTCGGCAACCTGATCTTCGTCTTGTCATTCGATAAGGATGACAATGAGAAAGTGATGGACAAAACACTAAGGAGACTCAGCGAAGTATTCCGGGCAATGTACAGTGAGCGACTCAAAAACAATAAGAAAACGTTTTCGCCGATCGACTTCATGAACTTCGAACTAGTTATGGACACACTGATCAAATCCGAGGCTGAAAAAATCTCCAAGCAAGAGAGAGCAGCGCCGGAACGGATCCGACCTCTTCCAAAAGACTTCGCGGAAGACCTCAAGTACATCAAAGCCATTAATGTAACGGTCAACGAGAATACTTTGAGAGGATTTGATGAGAAGAAGGGTACAGGGTTCCCTGTCGAGGAGTTCTCAAAGGACAAGAAGGTGACTGTGAGTGTCCTTTTCAAGCGGTTTATTCATCAGCATTTCGTAGACTGGGTTAAGCTGTTAATGGAAGCGATTCGCAGGCTGGATGCCCCTCCTGACCAGGAAAGACTTCACGTCGCTCTTGCCTATGTAGATGGTTGTCTTGAAAGAAGTCCCAAGGCCACTGATAAGTACACGCTTGACTTGATATTCTCTGGTTCGTTCTTAGCCTCTGAGAGTGATGCAAGCCTTTTCGTTAAGTCGAAGAAATATGGCAGTTAGCTTGAGTGCGATTTGAGAATTTCTTGGATTTTGCCATTTCCAGTGTTTTCGATTCTAGCTCCGACGCTGACCCTTGATACCCAACCTTGTTTTGCGCCTGCATTGAGAGCGGCGTCGAGAGCTTTGTGACCAGCTTCGTCGCTTTCGACCAAGCCTATTAGGGAGCCCCCCAACCCAGCGCCCGAGATCTTTACTCCAGAAGCTCCGGCTCCCAGCATAGCGTCCTTAATCTCTTCAAGTTCAGGCAAGCTGACATCGTATAGATCCCTGAGTAAGAAATGTTGGTAATTCATTACTTGCCCCAATATTCGTAGAACCCTTGGCCTAGAATCCGAATCAGAACTTTTTCTAGTTGAGAGGAAATCCGTTAACTCGGGGATATTCTTGGCTTCTCTCAAGGCGTTCTCTAATTTCAGTTTCTTACCCATGACCTTGAGAGCTATCTCCGTCGATTTCTGCATTCTCAAAGTGAACAAGATGCGTTTCCGCGCTACCTCATCTAATGTTGAGAGGTAAGGGATGAGTTCTTCCTCCCTTATTCTGATCCACTTCGCCTCGTTGCAGTGCAAGGCGAGTTTTTCCCTCAATTGCGTGGGGAGGGACTTGTTCGCCATTAGCGCCTCGAGTCCACGGTTCAATTCAGCTTGTCTTGCAGGGTGTATCGCCGCTGTTGAGTGCCTGATGCCCGAGTCAGACACCACGAAGCGCAGGTCTTTGAATGGAATAGGTTTGACATGGTATGGGGGTTTGCACTCGAGAAGTATGACTCCTCCGAAAGATGAGCCGTACTGGTCTAGTCGCCCGCACGGTATCCCGAGCTCAACGTTCTCGGCTCGGAAAGCTACTTCGGCTAAGCCTTTTTCATCCAGCTGCAAGTGGTAGACTTTGTTCAGTAGCTTTGCGAATGCAACTTCAAGGGCAGCGCTACTAGCAAGCCCGGCGGAAACAGGTACCTCACTCTTTACCACAATGTGCAAACCGAAATCTTTTCTGTGAAGTTCTCGTACCTCTTTCTTGCTTGAAGTCAGCGCTACCTTTGCTACTGCCCGAAGGTAGTTGCCGAAGAAGCCCTTTTGAGCGTACTGCAGTTTCGCCTCGACCGTGAATTCGTCCTCATATTGCTCCCCTCTCTCCTTGAGATCCATGGAGAGAACTCTCACGACGCTAGGGGAATCAGTTTTCGTGGCGATGATGTATGTGCGCAGATCCAGAGCCACTGGGATAACAGGAAGCCCTTTGTAATCTTGGTGGGTGTTTAAGAAATCAGCTCTCCCAGGTGCAGAACTGGCCAAGGCTGCAGAAGCCCTAGTGGAGGTATTCGCCAAGTGAATCATCCGCCTCATCAGAAGCGAATAGATGGAGAGTTGTAGGATCAGCCGGCAGT
>JAUQYT010000244.1 GCA_030587605.1 Candidatus Njordarchaeum guaymasense | reverse complement strand
TGACTACTACTCCAACAAGTATGACGATGAGCCATAGCTGCTCTTTACTCAGGTTCCTAACCGGAGTGAATAGGTCTAGGAACAGCATCCCCCAGACTGTGACCACAACTGTTCGCCAAACCGAGAGCCGACTGAATATCTTGTCGACGAGCCAGAAGAATGTGAGGACTGTTGCGCCACCAATGGAAATCTCAAGCGGCACACTGTAAATAGAGTTCATGAAGAAACTGAGAAAATCAACGAGATACTTGAACGCGACATCCACAGCCATCGGGTGACTTGCCTCCTCTGAAATTGGCTACAGTGTCCAATAATTAAAAGCCATGCCTACCGGACAATTGCAGAAGACATTACTCCTGGCGTAGAGCTGCCCTGCGTCGTCTTATGATCGAATCGGTTCTCTTGAGAGGGTGAGAAGGGCTTTGGGCGAGGAGGCGCCGCCGGAATCCCATGTGACGATAAATGTTCTAGGAGAGAGGACGACTACGTGTACTTGTAAGCGAGAGGGTGAACCGAGTGTTGCATGGTGTATTGACGCTTTAGCTCTCAATGTGAATCATAAGACAGGCAAACTTGAGAAGGCGGAGCTACCCTTGCTTTGATCGCGATTTGAATCATTCTGAATTCCAGACAGCCTGAGCATAGTAAACATTCGTACGAAATATCTTCTTCAGGCCGCCCTATGCGATGCTATTCACATATCCCAGTCAACTGGTCCGGAGAAATCAGGTAATCGCTATGAAGGGACACTTCTGTCTTGTCCATGCACTCTGGATTTTAGCCGTCCAACAAGCAAATACCTATGGAATCGAAGTGACAGGATGCGGAATGACCCTCTCGCATACAATCGCTGCGATCCTGAGAGGATCTCGTTGATCTACAGCATACTCAGACAATTTTTTGACAAGACAACACGTCTGCGACCTATCATCCAGAAAAGCTAAATACACAGCATCAGAAGCTGTAACCGACGTTCGTCAGAGAGTATGAATAATTATGCGGAGTTCCTTGCCAGCAAGAATCGCCTTAGTAGCATTGACTACGCTTGCATTAGGCTTAGTCACTGGATCTGTCAGCCAGGTCTATGCTGATCCTCCTCATCATGGTTATTACCATTGCCGCTATCACTACTACTACTCGTATTTTGGTGGGCGCTGGTTTTCCTTTTACAGGTACTACTATTACCCGTACTCGTACCCATACTACTATTCATACTCGTACCCAAGCTACTACAGTTACTACAATCAGTATCAGTTAACTGTAAACACTGATCCAACGAGCCTGTCAACTCAGGTCAATGGTGGCGGCTCATATAATCAAGGAAGCTCAGCTTCCTTTTCGATACGTCAAAACATCGTTCAAGTTTCCCAGAACACGCGATACGTCTTTTCGCATTGGGGTGGCGATTACTCTGGCACCGGCCTAAGTGGCACGATAACTATGGATAAATCCAAGACGGTTACAGCGATATATCAACTGCAATACTACTGCTCCATCGCCTCGAATGCTCTCTCGCCTCAAGGAACCGGATGGTACAACGAGGGAGACACACTGAGCCTCTCAGTTCCAATTCAGGTTGGCGGAAATGACGGAAGAAGATTCGTTTTCGACAAGTGGGTCATAGATGGAGAAGGTAGTCAGACGAGCACGGCTCTGACTTTGGAAATGAACGCTCCTCACACTGTTGTCGCTCAATACAAGCAACAGTTCTACCTCAAAGTTGCAACCGACCAAGGAGTTCCATCGGGCGAAGGATGGTACGATGCCAACACAGACGCTAGGATCTCAGTTTCAACTCCTGAGAGTCCAAGTTACGGGGTTAAAATAGTCTTCAACGGTTGGCGAGGCGATGTGCAGTATACAGGTCAATCGACAAAGGTTTTGATGGATGGACCGAAGACTGTGACTGCAACTTGGCGAACCGATTCAACAGTTCTGTATCAAACGGTCCTGATCGTCATCCTTGCTGTTGTATTCGTGGCGGTGTCGATCGTAGCCTACGTTCTGAGCAGCAGGCGTGGGAAAGCGGCAACGACCGGAGAAAGCGAGAACAAAGCTTCGGCCGAGAGCGGGACCACAGAGCCAAGTTACGTTCAACCCTCACGCAGCGTATCTCAGGGTACATCCTCACGTAGGAAGTATTGCGGTGAATGCGGAATACAGATCCCCCCGACATCGAAGTTCTGCCTCGAATGTGGAGCCAAGCTCCCATAGAGGAGTTTCTCTATCTGAACCTTCAATGCTCAAAGCACGCATTGGCATGTCATACTGATGAGATCCTTTCTCATTGGGTCCGGTTCAGCAGAAAAGGCCAGCCAAGGTGTTGATATACGGCTTCAATCGGTCTATGGTAGAATTGAAAGAGCGTAGCAAGTCACGGTTATCTTTGGTCTTGACCAGAAGAACTATCTGAAGGAGACCTGACTCTTCCTTGCCGTTTCTAGCAGAGTTTCGACTTGTCTTTCGTTGATCTTTGGGTTACGGGTGTAAATGTTAATGATCTGTATTTCACTTATTATTCTGCCCCATCTATCCTTCTTTTGGTCAAACTGGTCAGCTATCGAAATTCCTTGAGCATCTTTAAGGTCCAAGTTCTTCACTAGGTCCCTATCCAGTCTAATGGGTTTCCCCAATTTCTTCGACTTCTTGGGATTTCCGACAAAGATAGTGCCGATGGGTGGCCAATCTCTATCTCTGACGTATTCAACGTGCTCATTGGTGTTGAATATGTTTAAATGCATGTTTAACCATATCACTTCGGATATACTTGACCAAAACCCTCACGATAAGGGACCAAGTCTACAGGAAGCTCGTGGCCGTAAAGAGGAAAGATGAGAGCTTCAGCAAGCTATTCGAGAGACTTGTCGAAAGTACGCGCGCTGTTGACACGCTAAAGAATCTTAGAGGATGTGTCGAGTTCAGGGATAAGGAAAGGATGCTTTCCGAGATCCGAACTCTGAGGACCGAGCGTAGGCTATGATAGTGCTGGATACCGACATCTTGATCGAGATATTCGACAAGAAGTCGCGAAAGGGTGATGAGGCACTGGCAAAGATAATCGAAAGCGGAGATAATCTGAGTACGACTGCCATAAACCTGCATGAGATTTCTTACGGCCTTCAGAAGTATGCAAGACCCGTGAAGGAAGTACTGCAATTGCCTGTGCTAGACTACAAGAAGGAGGACGCTCAGCTATCTGCCAAGATAGAGCTAGAGGCTGAAAAGGCTGGTACACCGGTACGTAGAACAGACGCCATGATAGCCGCCGTGACCATCAACAATGGAGCAAGGCTCTACACCCTGGATTTGAGGCATTTTCGACCTCTAGGAGCACATGGTCTCAGACTTTTTCTCTAGGCAACTCAACGAGTCCAGACACAGAAGGCAGAGTTGTCCCGACGAAAGCAAGACTGTCGATCTGGGCTCACGGTTCGGAACAGGTCCTTCCTTTCCTTGTTCCCTTCAACCTTCTCACCAAGTGACAAAGAATGAGGACTGCGCGAAGGAGCACTCCAGTAGCGCTTGGAGCGTTCTCTAAGATCTGAGAGAGGCAACCCACCAGATCTTCACGAATTCTTGGATCCTGGAGGCTCGCGCCTAGCGGTGTGAATCCTGCCCCGTTCACCACTGCTTACGAAGATGTAGTCTAAGCCTTCTTCATGTTCACGACTTCAAAGATGATCCGGTCGCTTGCCTGATGAATTGTGCGAAGCTTGAGTGATAGAATGCCTTCAAGAAGGCCCCTGTAGAATGGCTCATTCCGGATGCAGGGGGCTTCAACGAATATCTTGTTCGGTGGCTGTTCAGTTAGGATCCCCCAGCCGAAGTTCCGGGCTATCGAGTTGTAATAGCTCTTTCTATAATCCGGTTTGCTTGGGTCAAGGTTCCATACAGCAGCGTATGTATGCCTGGTCTTCTCTCCCAACTTCCTTCCTACATCATACGGTTCAGGCAGGGCATCGCACAGGTCACTTAGGAAGTCTGATCTCACCATGACGATTCTGGCGCGGCGGAAAAAGAACTGTCCATCCTTCCAGCTAAACATATCATGCTCGCTACAGAAATCGATCAGATCTTCGAAGAACTTCTGCACAGTTTTTCCCGACTTACTGATGATTCCTCGGTGTTGGGGCGATAGGAAGACCGTTGACTTCGTTCTCTTCTTTCTTTGCCGATCCATCCTTTGACAGCCTCCAGAGGCGTCAAACCCTCATGCAAGATCGATAAATGTCTTTAGAGTAGGTCTTGGCTGGATGATGTGGCTCATGACTTCGGTTGAAGCAACCTCATGGCGTGGATGTGTCTCTCGCCGAAGTCAAGGCCGACTTGAGGTTTTCTGTCCGTATCAAAGCGGCGATAGTTGCAGTATTGCAGCACTATTTTCAAATCGCTCATTTCAGCAAAACCTAATGTGACTTCCAGGCTGAGGGAGGCAATTCTTGAGCATCGACCCCAGTCTGAAAGGTGGCGCACGCATTACTGCGGAATTGTTACGTGGCTAAGCGTATAGTTTTGTTATTCCTTGTTTGTCGCCTTTGTACAGATCTCTCTTAATGATCTCCCCGGGAGCGCTACGTCCATACATGGTTTCTCGATAAGCTGGAGCGTCGTACAGGTCGTCCAGCCCTGCCCCGTGACCTAGCTCATGTGTTGCTATGTTCTGAACGTCCATCACGCTTGGCGTGATATTGGCGTCGCCCCACGCATAATTTATGTCGAATACTATGTCAAACTCTAGGATCGTTAGGTTTGGTATGTACCAGAGTATCGTGACAGCGATGACTCCTGAAGTGGGATAGTCGCCCCAGACTATTGTGTTACATCCATCCCTTTTGTCAGCGGTCCAAGCAAGATCGTTGTAGCTTTTGTCTACAGGCACTAGTCCACCAGCGAAAAGGTTGGTTTTTACGCCGCCCCATCCACTGTAGTCTCCGTCATCCCATTCCTCAGCCGCCGTACTCATAGCGGTCCATACTAAGTTCTCATCAGTGCCACAGCCAGAAGGATTCACTTCCAAGACGATGGGGAGGAACAACCACTTCGCACCTATGAGCTTGTAGTAGCCTCTTCCTTCCGCTGATGGTGGGTTTGGTAGCTTGCCCTTGGCATAGTGAATGAAGATCCTCTGCCTAATATCTGGACGATCCACCGCTAGAGTTGGGACAATCGACACAATCGCGAGAAGGGCAACCGTAACAAGCAACACTGCAGGCACAACTTTGTTCAAACAATCGCCCTATCCTAGAGATAGTCTCAACGGTCTTCTATTAATCTACTG
Organism: Candidatus Njordarchaeum guaymasense; assembly: GCA_030587605.1. Classification (GTDB taxonomy): domain Archaea; phylum Asgardarchaeota; class Njordarchaeia; order Njordarchaeales; family Njordarchaeaceae; genus Njordarchaeum; species Njordarchaeum guaymasense. Next base: position 325 of record JAUQYT010000244.1, on the reverse strand, counting down.
TATTTCACCTTCTGGCACACAGTATAGCTCATAATGCATCACGAGAGAAATGCAACTTGCCCAAAGAGATTTCTAACCCTACGCCCCGTCTGCCCCGGCCACGGTGACAGACATCAACAGGCACCACCATGCTAGCAAATGCTCATTTTCTTGGAGGCTTTTGGCTCTGTGTGAGGGGGCGTGCCTCACTTCTGAGTGGGTCTGTCTTGTGGCTTCTTGGACGTGTCATTCTCGATCTGGAAGACGACTCGGTCACTCGTCGCCTGCAAGGTGTGGACTTTTGCTGACAAAGTGCCTTCGAAGTATCCCCTCAGAAACGGCTCAT
>JAUQYT010000228.1 GCA_030587605.1 Candidatus Njordarchaeum guaymasense | reverse complement strand
TGGAAGAGCAAGCTCAAAGCTGGAAGCAGGCGAGAGGATAGTAATAATAAAGGAAGACGGGTCACTGCTTGTCCATCGATCTGTGGGATATGAACCTGTGAACTGGCAGCCCCCACGATGCACTCTCTCGGCCTACGAAGAAGATTCCTCTCTGATAATCAAAGCACACCGTCCAGATCCTAGGGAGACTCTAGAGATGAAGTTCAACAAGCTATTATTCATTGCGTCGTTGAAGCTGACTGACAGGGCAGAGTTCAATCTATACGTGAGCGAAGAACAGATGCGAGATGCTCTGATATCTGATCCAGAGATACTAGAGGAGGGATTAAGGGTCATCGACTTCGAGAAGAGGATTGAGCCAGGCTTCATAGATTTCTACGGTAAAGACGCGCAGGGAAGAACCGTCGTTATCGAACTGAAGAGATCGCCTGCTGGAAAGGATGCCATCCTGCAGTTGAAGAAATATGTTGATGTTGTGAATGAGATAGCTGGGCTTGATGTCAGAGGCGTAGTGGTGGCGCCGGGTCTGAGATCAGGAGCCCAAAGAATGCTTACCGCTCTAGGTTTGGAGTTCAAGAGACTGACTCCTCAGAAGTGTGCACAGATCATTAAGAAGAAAGAGACGAGAAAGATCAGCGAGTTTTTTGGTTCGCCCTGAGGACTACCAGGAAGTCGTTGAAGTCTATCGAGAATATCTAGGATGATCCGGCGCAGGTCTATTCTTTTCTAGGGTTTTCGATTTCAAAGCCGTTGCCTAGGACTCTTAGCGGTATGAACCAATCCATTGGTTTGTCAGGGACGATGTGCTGGGTCGTCTTTGGGGGCAAGATTTCACCAGACAAAGCAGCCTTCACAACGTCTTCTTTGCCGATCGAGTCGAACAGAATAGCTCCTGCATGTTTTCCATTCTTCACAAGCCGCCTTGCGGTTTCCTCATCTGGAACGTATTCGATCTTAAACCTTCCCAGTAGGCAATTCATAATGGTCTTTCTGTCGGATTTCAGAGAGTATTGGCAATCGCTGAGTACTAGTGTGGGGCTATTTTGATTACAGGTCTCTGATCCCGATGTCTCCACGTGGTTGCGGAGTATTTCAAGGAGTTCTTTTCTATGGCCTTTAATGACTGGATACCATGTTCGTAGCACTATCCGATCGTCATCTTTGTACTTTATCTTGTGAGCAACAACCTTGCTGTATCCTAGAGCTTTGAGGGCCAGTATTCTATGATGCCCATCTATGACGATCAGGTTCTTCTCGTCGACTATTATTGGATCCTTCTGGAAGCCGTCTTTTGCGAGTTGCTTCTCCAGCTCCTTCAGCCTCAGTGGGTCTACTTGCTCGTGTGGCCGGAGGCACCCGATGTCGAGCATAGGTGGGTAGCTCTTGTTCAACATTCGTCCCCGGATCGAAGGTTTTTCTGGCCGAATTTGTTAGGACAATTATGGTTGTATATACTGTATTTTAAGCTTTTGAGTACATAAGTGTACATATGACCTTCTTGAGAGCAAACCTGAAAAGACCGAACTAAGACGCGAAGAGGGACCTGAAAAGAGCTTTCTCGTCAAGGACACGGTAAAAACAATGTCAGATGAGCCCAGTACAGCCTTTTTCCTTGTTTTTGATTTTGTAGTTACCAATTGACAAAAAATGTCTAGGAAGAATTAAATACGGTACAACGGCTTTACGACCTTACGGGGAAAAACTCTGATGCCAAAACATAAAACTACGATGCAGATAGACGACAAACTGTGGAAGAAGTTTCTTGGTCAAGTAATCAAGAAACATGGCACAACTAAGAGGCAAAGCCAAGAACTTGAAATAGCTATATCTGAATATCTTGAACATCACAAGGAGGAGAACTAGTATGAGACAGCATAGATTGTCAATTCTCGCACTCTTGCTGCTGTTGCCCCTAATAGTGGGGGCTTTGACAAACATACCATCAGCCAAAGCCATAGCAGGCTTCAACATAATAATCAGTCCAACCACCCAAATGGTAGATGACACTGTCAATCAATACGCCTACTACTCAATAGAGGTCCAGTCCAAGGATGGATTCTACGGAAAAGTCGGCTTGAACGCCACCGTAAGTCCAAGCGGGCCCGCTATCACCTTCCCTGGAGGAAGTGTAGTCAATGTTCCACTCGACGGGTCAGCCTTTACATATATGCTAGCAACCGTGGGAGCCACTGTTCCGACGTACTACTTTGCCTATACAATCACTGTCAATGGGCTAGCTCAGAGCGAGTCAAACACGCCAGGTGCGATAGGTTCGGCCACCACTACTTTGGTAAACCAACCGCATAACCCTAGCAATCCTAGGGACTTTAGGCTTGGCAGTTATCCTTCCAACGTAATCAACGTGGCACCTGGTAGTTCAGCGACACTACTGATCAAAATATTCAGCTTCACGAACAACCCGACGCCTCAAGCTGTCACACTACTACTGGCGCCAAGCATTCCAGGTTTGATCACCGGGAGCTTCACGCCGTCAAATGTGATAGTCCAATCATACAGCGAAAATGTCTCTATCCTGAGAGTGGAGACAACTCTAGCAACTCCCTCAAGAAACTACACACTAGTGATCAGAGGTTCCAACGACGATGGAATCATACATACTTGGGCCGTCACCGTTAGGGTCAGTGGGTTCTTCGTGACAGCTCCTACTTTCGTCTCCGTGATTCAAGGAAAGAGTGCAACAGTAAGCATCGGCGTACAATCGATAGGCACGTTCAGCTCCGCGGTCACTTTGAATGCCATTAATGTTCCAACTGGAATGACTGCCACCTTTAACCCGCCATCGGCTACACCTACGCCTGGTGGAGTAGCAACTTCCATACTGACTATCGCAACACTACCCTCTCTCGCGCAGGGAACATACTACCTGACCATAACAGGAACAAGTGGAGCACTGACAAGCTCGCAAGCGTTGGCTGTGCGTGTCGGTGAGTTCAGTATTACGGCAACACCCTCCACACGTACAGCGCCACAGAATACTACAACAACATACACCGTCAATGGAACGTCGTCAGCGGACTACTCCGCAACTATGGCTCTCTCAGTCGCAGGGCTCCCAAGCGGAGTTACAGCATCTTTCACCCCATCCTCAATACTAATACCTCCAGCTGGTACTGCCTCGTCAACCCTAACGCTAACCATCCCCTTAACCGCCACAGTTGGAACCTACACGCTCAACATAACCGGAACATCTGGCTCACAGAGCCACACAACCTCTGTTACCCTCATCATTGTGGCTGCCACAGACTTCTCACTGACACTGAATCCAACCTCGATCACGGTAAGAAACGGCTCGTCAGACAGAGTCACGATATCTGTCAACTCAATAAACAACTTCAACTCGCCAGTAGCGCTGACAGTATCAATACCAGCTGGATCCGGTGCAACAGGATCAATAGTTCCAAGTAGCGTGACACCTCCAGCAGGTGGCTCAGCCACAGCAACCTTGACTATTACAGTAGCTCCGACAGCCCCTTCAGGAACCGGTTCAGTAACAGTCACGGGAGTTGGATCAAAGACACGTATAGCCATCCTCAGCTTGACAATATCGCCCACCGCTGGCAGACCCTGCATAATAGCTACAGCCACCTACGGCTCAGAATTGGCGCCTGAGGTCTACTTCCTCAGACTATTCAGAGACCAATCGGTCCAGACAAGTTATGCCGGAGGCCAATTCATGAATGTCTTCAATGCCTGGTACTACTCCTTCAGCCCAACCGTTGCCGAGCAAGTAAGAACCAACATGGCACTGAGGAACGTGGCGAAAGCAACACTGTACCCATTGATAGGCATACTGAACCTTGCATACTGGTCGTATTCAGCCATGAGCTTTGCTCCTGAAGTGGCCATAGTAGCAGCGGGTCTTGTAGCAAGCAGCTTAATCGGCATAGTCTACATTGCCCCTGTGGCGCTTCTAGTCGCAGAGTTGACTAGAAATAAGCGACTCCGATTGCCCTCATTCAACAAACCATTGGCAGTAGCATGGGCTGCAACCCTGGCCTTGATAGTCTTCGCTGAGATAGCATCGCTGCCTGGGCTGATGATGTTCGCAACTGCAGCGCTGGTCCTGACGACAATAGCCATCGCAACGAGAATCACAGTGACGCAGACTCAGAGACTCTTCCACTAAACCATTTTTTTCATCTTTTTCTTTTTTCAGTGTTCTACCGTAGGTCATACACATGGTTGCTCGATAACGTTAAATCATGATTGGCTTTGATGTTTCTGCGAGGTAGTGGAATTATGAGCGAGAGGTCTAAGCGACTCTTGGATGAGATGATGAGGAAGCGAGGCTACGTATACCCCTCATACAGAATGCTCGCAGAAGATGATCCTGATTTCATGGAGACATACGACAAGCTCTACGAATTAGCCATGCTGCGAACGCGAATCTTTCCAGAAAAGGTGAAAGAGCTCTTCTTCATCTGCGCCATAGCAGCACGCAACCCAGGAGATGCCTCTGGAATGAAGAACCATATGAAGCGAGCCCTCGAGAAAGGTGCGACTAAAGAGGAGATTCTTGAGGCACTCAAATGCGCACTTTTTCCTGGAGGCGCGTTGAGTCTGCTCTACAGCATCAACACTCTGATAGATGTTGTAAAGGAGAGGGAAGCTGCCCAGGGACGAGTGTAGTAGGAAACTTTCCGAAGAAGGCACTTGATTAGTCTCAGTTTCTGGAGACTGAGACAACTAGTCACGTTGCTGGGGCGATGCTCTGATGTCAGGACACAGGATGACGCCCCCAATCCTGAAATGTGAGTTCAGCATTAGCCGTCGAAATCGTTCTAGTCCTTCAATATCCCGAGTTTTGAAAGGTCTTGTGAGATGTCTTGTAGGCCAAGAGATTCCAATTTGCCAAGTCGGGGCAGCCCTGTATCGACGTGCCAGCCTCGAGCCAGATAGTATTCGTCCAGTATCAGCTTGAACTTCTCTCTGTCGACCACTGCGCCACCGCTTGGGCCTCCACC
>JAUQYT010000209.1 GCA_030587605.1 Candidatus Njordarchaeum guaymasense | reverse complement strand
CTCCATGTCTCCGAGTTCCCTGAGAAAACTGTTCCTATTACTGATGACCATAAATCTTGTTCGTCTTTCAAAGCCGAGAATGCGCGTCAATTCTCGAAGTAACCGGCCCTCAGACATTCTTTCCTTGGACTCTAAGGTACATTCAAGTATGAGCAGTCTGACCTTCCGTCTGACCACAGGTGCAACCCTTCCCAACCTTAATGATCAGATTTCCTTTTGAGCTCTTTTCATTAGACTATACTCGAAAATTCAGGGAACTGCAAACTTAAAAGTTTTTAGCTTGCGAGGTGGCACCCCAGCAATCACAATAGCTGAAACCCAAAGCTGTTGGGGTGCGCAAGCTGTTCGGGTTCTTGACTAAACTTGGCAGAATTTAGGGGTTAGAAGTATAATTGACTATTTGACTATCAATACTGGACATGGCGCTTCATCAGCGACTCTGTCGCTAACGCTTCCCAAGAAGAACTCTTTGATGCCGCCTAACCCGCGACTCCCCATGACTATGATGTCAAAGTTTCCTTCCTTAGCAGTTTCAACGATCTTGTCGGATGGTCGTCCCTCCGCAACCACGGTTGATACTTTCAAGTTAGGTTTGGTTTGCTTTGTCTTTCTAAGGGCTTCTGACAACATCTTTTCATGATTGTCTTTCAGTTCCTTTTGGTACGCGCCCATAGCCACCGGTGGTATATGCAACATGCCTGTGGCCGGAGATGCAACTATCGGCAAAGTGACTGGCGGAACGACGCTCAATAATACGATCTCGGCAGAGTATTTCTCAGCTAGATCAAGTGCAAAATGCAAGGCTATGTCTGCAGGTTCAGAACCGTCAAGCGGAACCAGTATCCTCTTAATTAAGTTTGGTTCCCCAACAATACGAGTTTTCTGCCTCCTTAGTAGAACTTGCGACATAACGCAACCTCGTTATATACTTAGAAAGCTTGAGTTTTTATCTTTTTTGTCTTCTTTCTCTCGTAGCTTCTTCTGCATGATTCGTGTCATCTTCAAACGAGGCTGTTCTGCTACACTCGTAAGCAAGCATTAGGTTGACGGCTAGTCTCAAAAAAGCGGCTTGACTTCTTTAGTCATCTCAGTCACGTTTCTCCGCTAGGAGCATGGAAGATGAAACGAGGATTCTTGTTTGAATGAACAGTGTTCTTTTGCAGTTGGAATTTGACGGCAAAACTGTTAAAAAGTCGCAACTCCATAACTAATGTTACCGAGTCGAATGGGATAAATGATGGTTGAGGCTATTACAGTCTTTTCAATAGCGGGAACAATTATAGCCATAGGTTTCCTAACTAACGCTCTCTTCAGGAAGACGGGCCTTCCAGATACCTTGTTCCTGATCGTAATAGGCATTGTTCTTGGACCAATACTTGGAGTTTTTTCTCTGGAGGAAATGTTACATGTGACACCCTTCTTGACAACATTGACTTTGATGGTGATCTTGTTTGACGGAGGTCTCAACATGGAGACCTACAGAGTTATTTCAGGAAGCTTAAGGGCTGCAATTTTGGCGGTTCTCTACGTTTCGACAGCCACAGTGTTTATCTCTATATTCGGTTATTTCGTTTTGAACCTGGGATGGCTTGAAGCTCTAATGCTTGGTCCTATTACTGCTGGGACAAGCTCGGTCGTCATAATTCCACTGGTGTCAAAGCTAGACATCGATAAAGAGGTAGGAGTAACCCTTTCGCTGGAATCAACTATCACAGATGTGCTAAACATAGTCGTGGTACTCGCAATTTTGCAGATGTATCTCAGCGGCATAGTGGACCTTCAACAGACAGCATCAGCCATTGCGGCGAGATTTGCCGTCGGCATCATCTTAGGACTTGTAGTCGGCATTTTATGGGTAAAGGTGCTAGGCATAACTGAAAGACAAGAATACACCTACATGCTCACCATTGCCGCCCTTGTTCTCTGTTATGTCGGATCCGAATTTCTGGGCGGAAGCGGCTCCCTCTCTGCTCTTCTCTTCGGACTAGCCTTAGGGAACTACGAGACAATGTACCGTATTTTAGGCGGAAAAACTGATCTGAGCTACATGGTGGAGATGATGAAAACGTTGAAGCATTTTCAGGGGGAAATCTCGTTTTTGATACGGGCTTTCTTTTTTGTTTTCCTTGGGTTGGTCTATCTGCCTGATTTGCTCGGAGTTCTCTATGCGGTTATTATTGTTTCAGTCAACCTTGTGCTTCGTTATACTGCGGTCACGATTTCAACCTTCAGAAGTAACATGCATGAGCATAGAAACTTTATGACTTTGATGTGTGGAACGGGTCTGGCAAACGCCGCCTTAAGCGTCATGGTTTACAATACATTAATGATGCAGACTACTCCAGTGCCGCAAGCATACCTATATCCTTTAGTTGTCGCTAACATCATCATCATAAACAACATAGTTACGTCAATAGCGCCAGTTCTCATGAAAATGAAACAGAAATGATTTTATTTTCAGAGCGTATCTGCTAAATTTGCCCTAGAAATTGGGGGTTCTCAATGTCATCTGAAGTAACATTGATGATCCAAGCGATAGTGCTGGTAGCCTCGCTGGCTGTTCTAGCGAAAGCCAGTCATCTAACAATAGGGTGGATAGAAGACCTGATTGAACTCACTGGTCTCAGCGAGGCTTCAGTCGGATTTGTCATCGTTTCAGTTATGACCTCGATACCTGAGATGACGGTTGCTGTTTTCTCAGTACTCCAAGGTACTCCAGGGATAAGCGTGGGGGACATAATGGGCTCCAACGTGTTCAACATCGGGATAGTCGTAGGCGTCATGGCCATAATTGGTCCTCTTATGAAAGTCAAGTCAGACTTCTTGGTGGAGATGGCGGATATACTTTTCCTATCTTCCGTAATCCCCATCCTCCTGATTACTCCTCTTCTTTCAGTATCCTTCCAAACAATTGGTCCGTTTGTTGGCGCATCTCTAATCGGAGTTTTCATTTTCAGTGTCTACAGAATGACCAGAGCAAGAAAGGCACCGCCTGTTCTTTCTGAGAAGGTAGTGGCAAGAGTAAGCAAGAAAGCGGTTATCATGAAGATGACGGCGGGAATCCTCGTCGTCGTCCTGGCAGCAAGGTTCGCAGTGTGGTCAGCATCTGATATTGCAACCATTTTGGGAGTGCCCGCTATCCTCATTGGTGCGAAGATTGTAGCAATAGGTACGTCTCTGCCTGAGCTTGCACTAGATGTGACTGCAGTAAGACGGAGGCGGATCCGTCTAGCGATTGGAGATGCAGTCGGCTCCAATCTCACGAATATAACTCTAGTTCTAGGGTCCGTTCTTCTTGTGTCACCAGTCTCAGTGAACTTGGCAGTGTTAACGGAGATCCTCCCCTTTCTGCTAGTAACATCACTTCTCCTATGGCGTTTCCTAGCGAAGGGTGGAATACCCAAATGGGGCGGAATCCTGCTGATTATGGTGTACATCCTTTTCCAGGCAACATTGACAGGATTTTAATTGATTAAGAAACCGAGTCTCCTAGTGAAATCGGAAACAAACCTACACTGTCGTTTCTCAATTCGGCTTTTCCATAAACATCAAGTTTCCTAT
>JAUQYT010000176.1 GCA_030587605.1 Candidatus Njordarchaeum guaymasense | reverse complement strand
AGAAGCTATATTCATAAATGGATCTCCTGGGATCTATATGCAAATGCTTCTCTGATTCTGGAGGTGTGAGGATTAAGATGCATGCGACACTTGAGGAGGAGGTCCGGTTTGGTGAAGGCGGAATATACCTTCATGGGTTGATGCACCGAGGCGCTCGAGACTTTCCGGGGGTTGTCTTGTGTGCCCCCCACCCAAATTCTGGGGGAACCATGGATTTCTACCTCCTCACAGAGCTTGTACGCGAGTTATCGAAAGAAAGATTCACAACACTTAGATTCAACTACAGAGATGTATATGGTGGTGGCTCAGGAGAGGTGGAGGACATAGTGATGGCTGTGGGATTCATTCGCAAGCAGCAAAACGTGAACCCAGAACGAATAGCTCTCGTCGGCTACTCCTTCGGGGGAAGCCTTGTATTGGTGGCGGCTGAGAGGGCGAAGCCCAAGGCCATAGTATCGATCAGCCCTTCAACCCGTCCATCTGAAACAAAGCTTGACGTAGTTGACTACGCTCGAAGAATAAGCATCCCCGTTCTACTAGTACACGGAACAGCAGACGAATGGGTTCCGTACTCTGAATCAGAAAAGATACACAAGGCAATGGAGAACTCAAAGGAGAAAGCTCTTCACCTTATAGAAGGAGCAAACCACCTCTACACAGGTAAGGGCAAGGCAGTAATCTCCATAGTAACAACCTTTTTGACGAAGAATATATGAGCAAGTCCAAATCCTCTTTGGGAAGACATCCTTATTTACATGTGCCTCATTCACTATCACTAAACTCTTTCGGAAAGTTCATGTTGTGGAATATCGGGTGGTGTCCAGACTTGCGCGACATAAGAACCAGGGTAGTCCATATTTCTGATACTCATATATCGCCGGTGGGTCAGTTCAAAGCAGGCTTCTTTGACAAAGCAGTTAAGGAGATCGATAAGCTTGACCCTGAGCCTCAATTCTTGATTCACACTGGAGACTTGACTGATTGGGGCATTCTTGAAGATTATGAGTTAGCCATGAAGCGAGTTGAGCAACTTCCAAAGACTTACTTTGCTCCTGGGAATCATGACGAAAGGAACTATGGTCAAGAACTGTTTAAGGAGCTCCTCCCTGTGCCGGATTTTGAAGCTAGAGAAGGGGATAAGGCAATCTACATAATGAACAGCCCCGAACCAGATAGAGATGAAGGGAGACTGGGACGAAGAAGACAAGATTTCCTTGCAGCAAAAATAAAGGAATTGCCTAGCGACGTATTCAAGATCGTAGCATTTCACCATCATGTAGTCCCTGTTCCATACTCTGGGAGAGAGATAAACGTGTTGGAGGACGCAGGAGATGTGCTTGAACTTGTGCTACGCAAAAATGTTCAGCTCGTACTGATGGGACACAGACATGTACAAAGGGCGATAAAAATTAACAATACGCTATTCGTCAACGCGGGAACACTTTCCTGCGTAAGAACGCGTGCTCGACTTGGGAATTCATTCAACATAATCGACATTGCAGAAGACGGTACAATAGATGTACAGGAAGTCAACCTCACCAAGGATACCATGCTTGGGCTATTCAAAGGAAAAGCATGTGAGTAGATGGTCAAGAGACAACTTGAAAAAGAGACGCGACAAGTAGACAAATGTGAGGATGTCAAGGAATACTGCAAAGATCTGAACATTGATTGCCAGTTTTCGTCTTTGGATCGTGGTCAGCAAAATTTATCAGAATTTTTGCCATTCCTTGAATGGCTTTTTCATTGCATGGTACTTTCTGTAGTCACTAGCTTGGAAGCCATTGTTCTTACAGATGCTACCATAGTATTCTCCAGCTTTGGTTATCCTCCTTTTCAGAGAGCCGACTAAGTCTTCGTATCCTCCTACATCTTTCTCTTCTCCTTCAACATCAATGAGTGCAAAGAAAGGCTTGAATCCATAAAACCATTCGTAGCTATGAACCGCACACCACCAGTTATATCCTATCACGTTTACCTTATCTTCATTAATCGCATCATGTAGTTCCTTCAGATTTTCGACCATGAACTTTATCTTCTCATCGTCATCTCGAGTCGGAAAACCACTCTCAATCATCGCTACGGGTAACCGGTAGCGCTTGTAGAAGTCTCTTGCTAGTTCCCTGGTTCCTTGTGGATAAACCTCAGTTCTAGCGGTTTTGTTGTTTTCGCGCAAAAAGAATTTCCAGTAGAAGTCGATCCCCATATAGTCAACCTTCTTCTTGGTGGCATCGGGAACTTGGTAGTTCAAAACTTGATTCGCCAAGTCAACAGACTGCTGGTGAGACTTGTTCCTAGGGTCGAGGGGCACAAAGATCGCGCAGTAATTCGAGAACCCAACCTTAGCTTTGCTGTTCTTGTGTAGTGTATCGCATCCCTCAAGAATGGCATCAGTCAAATTTCCTAGACAGGTTAGCATTTCCCCAATGTCGTTATGAGCTGGTGGCATACCTTTGTCGGGACTCGACTCTGTGAGGTATGCATTTAGGGCAAAGCCCCCCGGTTCATTGATAACTACGCAGTAGTCAATGTAATCTCCAAGTTCCTTGCTGACAAGTTCGAGGTACTGGGAAAACTTTTTCACCACTTTCCTAGAAAGCCATCCGCCATATTCGTATATCCATCTTGGGTTTGTAAAATGGTGGAGTGTCACAAAAGTCTTGACGCCAGTCTCCCTCAGAGACAAGAAGTACTTGTCGTAAAAGTTGATTGCGTCCCAGTTTATCTTTCCCTCTTTCGGCTCGATCCTAGCCCACTCAATGGATGTTCGGAATGCATTGTGATGTAGCTTCTTTGATATCAACTCGAAATCCTCAGCATAGTGATCTATATGCCTAGCTGTCCACCGGACTGGGAGATCACATTCAGCGCCGCCGAAAGCCTGGTAGTCACATACGCAGGAACCCCACAGAAACCCTGTGGGAAAGAGATAGAAATCATCATTCCTACTCATGATTCGTATCACCGTCTAATCATCATATGTGCGTCTCAAGATAAAATAGTTGACAGCTCTAGTGACCCATATTATTTAAACTCTACATTTGATCTATCTTCCTTAATAGGTACCTCATGACGATACGTTAATTCAAATGAGTATCAATGCCAATAACGATAGCGCGCGCTCATGCAGAATTATGCGCACATTTCATTGAAACGTAACAAGGCAATACGGGGGCGTGCCTGCAGCTTGGCGCAAGTAAAGATCTACTTTGATTATGCTTGTCCTTACTGCTGGATAGCGAGCCAACAGGTTCACAGGTTCGATGTCAAGTACCCAGAGATCACCTTCGACTGGAAACCGTGGGAGATTCTTCCAGAAGCTCCGCCTGAAGGAATCACACTTGAGTTTGACTCAGTAAGTCCTAACCTCACCAAATTGGCTGGGGAAGTAGGGCTGTGGATGCGTGTTCCATTGATCCAACCTAACTCCCACCTAGCTTTACTTGGATTCTTCTATGCGGAGGAAAATGGAAAGCTAAAGGAGTACCATAGTGCGGTCTTTGGCGCGCTATGGGAGGATGACGAGAACATAGGGAAACTGGAGGTACTCTCAGGCATCGTGGGACGAATAGGTCTAGATGCAAAAGACTTCAAGTCGTGTCTCGTCAGCGGAAAGGAAAAATACGAAGCCAAACTCCGAGACTCAGAGACCGAGGCAAGTAATGATAACGTGGAACTGGCCCCAACCTACGTCTATAATGACAAGAAGATTGTGGGCAACGTCTCAGTCAAGCACATTGAAGGATTCATCAGAACAATAGCAAGGTCTTCAAGAAGTGTGAACTCGGGTTATCAGCCCCGCACAAAATCGTCGGGTTGAAGCTCAACCGTGCTATGCTAGCTTGTTTTTGCAGAGCTTTGAAAGACTATCGGCCTCTCATGATCTTGAGAAACCTTCCGTAGAGAAGTGACAAGTTCTGTCCTATCAAGAACAAATTCTGCCCGGCTGGTCTACTACGCATTCCGAAAGTGAGGTAGTAGGGAATCCTTGCGAAACTTCGAGCGATATCAACACCTCCGCCCATCTTGCCCCACCATACTGCGTGCTTCCAAACATCTAGATCAGTCTTTAGGTGCGGGCACGCAATATCCAGATTGCTGATCCACTTGTAACCAGCTTTCTCTATTCTAAGTCTAAGTTCCCAGTCTTCCTCCACGGGAATCAGTGGCATTCCCACTTTTCTTACGATTTCCGTTTTTAAAAGCGTATTGCCGAGGCAACAGAAGCCTTCCCCGTACTTCCCTCCCTGTCTGATGTACTCCATTTGAATTGGTACGTAGTATTTTGCCTGTGTCTTGGCGTAGCCTTGACACGCGGCGACATCCGGTTGCTGTATGGTCTGCCAGCACCACTTGAACCACTCGGGAGTAACCTGGACGTCCGCATCTATGCTCACATAAATCGGAGTTTCTACTAGTTTTAAGCCTTCATTTCTTGCCTTGCCAACATTCTTCTCGTCGAAGACCACGACTGTCGCACCATATTTCTCGGCTTCCTCTTTGAAGAAACTTGGTACAACTAGTATCAGATTCCTTATCGGAATGCTATGCCTAGCCGATCGGGTGCAGTAAGGAAGCGTCCATTCTCCCTTGGTTGGAATAACAACGTCTAGCTTCTCAGTCACTAAGTTCGCCTTCAAATGATAGTTCTCGTTCTATTAAGATAAATCTTAGCTATCTACTTCCTATACAGGCTGTTTGGTTAAAGTGATAGACACAAGATCTTCATACTCTCATTCATTAATGTGCTGACAATCAATAAATATAGACGACAAGAACAATGATCATGGGAGGCGAGAAAAGATTTCATATACGAAAGTATTCATCGCGAAGACGGCTGACAGAGCTGGTGCAATCAAATCCCTGATTAATAAGGTTACGTCTCCATCCGACTACGGGGGTAAGAAAGTTGCTCTGAAAGCAAACTACAATAGCGCAGACGAGTTCCCAGCTTCAACTCACATAGATACACTCTCCTCAATAGTCAAGTTCATCAAAAACGAAGCCAAGGCACGTAGCATAGTATTAGCTGAGAGAAGCGGGATGGGCGAAACAAAAGAAGTTCTCGAAAACCGAGGTGTCTTCAATCTAGCTAGGAAGCTCGGCTTTGAGGTAGTTGTATTGGACGACGTAGGTGAAGAAGGCTGGAAGAAAATTCGGCCAGAGAATGGTCACTGGAAGAGAGGCTTCCTATTCGCAAAACTGTTCCTTGAAGCTGGAAAGATCATACAAACATGCTGCTTGAAAACTCACCGGTTCGGCGGACGGATAACGATGTCTCTAAAGAATTCAGTCGGGATGGTAGCCAAGTTTGACCCAAAAGATAACTACGACTACATGACAGAACTGCACACCTCAAAGTACCAACGCATCATGATAGCTGAGGTCAACTTAGCCTACAAACCTGACCTGATCATAATGGACGGGATAACGGCCTTCACAACGGAGGGACCCGACCAAGGCAAAACAGTAGAGCCAGGCCTGCTCATGGCGGGAACAGACCGAGTCGCCATAGACGCTGTTGGAATAGCCGTCCTTAGGACCTATGGAACAACGCCTCAAGTATCAAAAGGAAAGATATTCGAAAATGAACAGATTGCAGGAGCGGCTGAACTGGGTATTGGCGCCAGATCCGCTCAGCAGATCCAACTGATCCCAATTGACGAAGTAAGCAAGGAAGCCACCGAGGCAATTGAGCAGGAACTCTACCGCACTTAGAGAACAAGATTCATCTCATGAGAGATGGTTTCTACACATCAGAGGTCCAACACATACCTGTTTGTTCTCGGGACTGGCTTTCGATTGATTACCCTGTCAAATTCGTAGATTACCAACTCGCACGTCAAGTTTACCCTGCAGCCATCCAGCGCATGTCCTCCATGAGCGTTCCCATCCTCGTCAGCTACAACCATGTGCGCATGAACGTCTGTTTTCCCGTTTTTCTGAGTGATGAGCCCATTGCATGAAACGAGTTCAACCCAGTTCTTGAACTCAATTGGTCTGTAACTTTTGGCTGCTTTGTCAAAGTACCCCACTCTCGCGGGACCAAGTACGCCAACGGCACTAAAGGATCCACTCTTGACTCCGTGGCGCTCAGCTGCCTTCCTTATGCCGGCAATCAGATCCTTACCTGGGTCGAGTCTAGCCACTATCACCCTGGTTGGTTTGACCTCAATTGATCCTTTCCCCATACTGCCTCTTCCCACCTTCTTCTTCAGATATAAGTAATCCACGTATATCAAATCAGAAGAAACACATTTGTTAGAAACCTATTCTCTCATCCCAAACATCCAATTGCAGGTAGGCCAAGTCTGGAAGAAAAGGTTTGCACACCGTAATTACCTATTTATGTTTCCTATTGCCTGTTATATGTTTGGAGTTTAATTGCCTCATTCTCGTAAAGTCATGATGGTAAAATCGTTATATATACGCGTTGCAGCCCGGGTGAAACAGTTCCTTATGAAACCCAGAAATAAGTGACTTAGCGTGTTGGAAGTTACTTGTCCTCATACAGAACCATGAAGAGAGGTGGTGAATCTGAAGGAAGAACGTGGTAAATCCATAACTAGGTTTCTCGCCATCTATCTCATCTTTGTTCTATTTGCATTACTGGTTAACTTGTCGATGGAGATGATAATCCCGACTCCTGAAGTAAAAGAACCAATGAATATAGTGTTTTTCTACACAATATTCCAGTTCGTAGGCTCTCTTGTTTTCCTCCTAAAGGATTTTGAGTCTGGGAAAATGGGTTTCCTGTCTTTAGTTGCAGGGTTCATATTAGAGTTCACTCTCATGAATCCAGAATGGGTCAAAAGCATCTACTCCTTGAGCATTGGGGGAGACGTTATTGTAGCGGCCATAGTTTCAGCGTTTTACTGGTTTATTGCATGGGGTGGTCCCTCATATTTCGCCCGTCACTTGAAACTCAGTCGAAGGAGTAGTTAGAATGAGAAGAAAAGGGAGAAAATGCAAGTAAAGTGTAATGTTGCAGGAATGAGATGCTTGCATACTTCTGAAACAGTGCTCGTTCGATATTTGCGGGTTAAGTTATTTTCAAATCTCTATTGTGGTTTTGCTGACTTCGTTCCTTTCTTATGATGGGCAGCCCGAGATTTGGGTTCAGTTGTCTCCTTCTCCGTTGTGGTGAAGACATCTCCTCCTAGGTGAAGTAGCGGATGGTGCTTTTCGAGCTTATACATATCGTCGAATACTTCTTTCGCAGCGTAGGCCGCGCCCACCTGCCCTGCTATGAGCATGTGGTCGCCCAACTCAAACACTTTTATAACCTTGCATTCAATGTGAGCCACGCATTCCGCGATTGTCGGTATGTCAAATACTTTGCCTTTCCCGACGGTGAAATTGGCTTTCTTGAATTTGTCCATGTTTCTCCCACTCTTCCGCCCGCACAGTAAGACTTCCTTGGCTTTCTCAAAAGAAGGGACATTTACGGCAAACACGCCGCTTTCGTTGATCAACTCGTACGTGTAGCGCGACGCACGGATACTAGTTGCCAATATTGGGGGATCGACGCTTACTGGCATTATCCAAGCCACGGCCATCACATTTCTCTTATCCTTACTGGAAGCTGTGACCAGGACCGTGTTATACGGGTGGAGAAGTCTAGAAAAAGATCCCAACGGAACGTCAACCTTATCCATACACAACTCTCCTCACTAACAAAACTCACTGGATTTCCTCTATCCATTTATATGCGGCAAGACACAATATTAAGTAAGTACCCAGAGTATTCCATAGACCACACTCGACCTGCTTGGAGTGCCGATGAGTCAAGAAGAAACCTTCTTCCCTCACTCTTCAAGGAGGGGGGTTGACCCTATGACTGGGAAAGGTGTCCTGCGCACAGACATACGCGGACTCGACGAGATTCTGGGTGGAGGATTGGTGTCAGGACACTACATCGTTCTGGGGGATCCTGGATCTGGCTACGAAATACTCTGTAGGCAGATTCTCTACAATGTACTCAAGCAAGGCTTGTCGTGTATCTACGTCGCGGTCGACTCCACTCCCGAACGTATTCTAAAGGAGATGAACTACTTCGGGTGGAAACTATCGTCATTCCAAGAGAAGGACAAGTTCAGATTTATTGACTGCAGCATTTACTGGCTTGGTCTCGAGGAGAGCCCGGAGAAGTTCTATGTCAAGAACATTAGGAACGTTTCTGATGTGAGATCCGCTATACTCATGGCAAGAAGTGAAGTGGGGGGCAATGGGTTGGGGATATTCGAAACCTTCTCAACACTTGTAAACCACATAGGTTTCGAGAAGGCGCATCAGCTTTTCAACTTCCTTCAAACTAGGCTCGAACACATGGAAATAGTCGGTTTAACGATGATCACAAGAGGAACGCTACCCAAACACCAGATTGCATCCCTCTCAGCTATTGCGGACGGCATAATAGAGATGCAGATAAAGAAATCAGGGAAAACGGCTGATCGCAGGATGCGCATAGAAAAGTACGGTCCTGAGCATGAATTTACGGCATGGTTCCCGTATACGATAACCAACCAGGGTGTGTTACTCACGGGCGGAGCAAAGGAGAGAATGAAAGCAACACTGGATAAATTCTAATCTTTTTCTTGATGGACTACGTATCTTCTAGACGGGTGGGATCTCTACCCCTCGCCTTGGCTTGGTTGGCGTATGCTGGCATTGTTCCCCTATCCTTCTCGTGGAAGGAAACACCACTTCTGCCAGAATGGTTCGTCCTGAGATCAGTAAGCTTGATACCTCTTTTCATAGGATTCGTGCTCTTGGCTCATTCAAAAGGTGGGAAAAGCGATGACCTGAATGCCGTCGATGCCGGGTAACCAACGCATTCGACGGGAAGGCTATTCCAGGCTGGTTAATCAGTGACTATTGGATGAAGATTCAGCTACGAAAAAGTTGGTTCTTCTCAGAAAACAAACTGAATCATACAAAGATTCATTAGTAATCAATGAGAGGAAAGCATAGATTGCACGCGGGGGTAGACCTCTTGGGCTTGTCCTACGAGATTGAGGGAAAGCTTCGTAAAGTATGCAGAGAAATGCTTCAATATCTCAATAATGTGAAGGTTGTTTCTCGACTTGAGCTATTCGTGAAGGCTAGGGAAAGCTTGGAGAAAGTACGTCTATCTGATGACGAGACTCAGGCAATCATTAGACAGTATGACTTTCGCCCAGATCAGTTGGTAGTGATAAGCATCATAGGAGAAACACCGTACATGATGGGGTGCCCATTTCTCCATGAGGAGATAAATTTCAATGGAAAACTACTCTATCATTCACACACATTTCCCCCCGGCGAGGGAGACCTCGAATATGCCCTAATGAGACTACGGAATATAAGGCTCCATGAAACAAGCAAAATCGTTGAGAACATGTTTATAAAAGCAGGTTACGACAAGGTCTCTGAAGACCTGAAAAGTGGACTTAAAGAGTACAGGAAAAGCAGTGGAAACGAGACTGTTGTCTGCAAAACACTCGAGTCTGTGAATGATGCCGTGTCGCTCTTAGATAGTTTGCCTGAGGGCTCGGTTCTAGGTGTGCCGACAGAAGATACACCAGCGCCATTTGTATCGTTCTACAGGAACCACAGAAACAAGGTTTCAGAGCACCGCTTCTCAATAATCGTCGTCGACGTTGAGAATTTGAAGGCCAGCCCCTTCCTAGGCTATCCGCCCGATAAAGACTTCTTATCATTACTCAGCGAGCCAGATCTTGTCGCTCGAATTAGAAACGTCTGGGGCGAAAACGGAGGCGAGGAGGAACTCTACTAACAACTTGAGGTTCGCCGCTGATCTTGTTGCTCGTTCACCCGCCGGATTCCGTTCCGATTGGAACAGCCAAAATCTGCTATTCGTTGAACATTTTTCTCTTTTCTTGTTCCTCCGCCGATATTTCTGGCAGGTCGTCTCGATACCACCGCTCAATCTCCTTCTTGGCTTCTGCTGGCATCCTCGAGGGTTTCTTGAAGCCTGTCTCCTTGTCCCAAATGTACGTGAAAAGCATTGTAAGATAGCTGACACGCATCGCTCTGAAGAGCGGAAACGTCGCTATAGCTGACGCTATCACAAACACGACCACCACAGCAATAATAGCCAGACCTTGCAATCCCGTCAGTAAGCTGAAGAATAGTCCCATCAAAGCAAAGATGCCTGCAACCAATAATTCCAGTGCCCCCATTACTGTGCCGACTCCGAACTCTCTGACCAACACGTCACCGAAGTTATGGTAGAATCTCTTGGCAGATTTCTTCACAGACTCGACGATAGGCACGTCTTCAAGGACTATACTTGGCAAGGTAAAGTAGTTGACATAGTACCAGACGGATCCAATTATGCTTCCCGCGGTTCTAAAGACTATACCGCTTGCACCTTTGCTCTTTGCGGCGGCTCCTCTAAACAGTGCGATAATCGTTTCAACTATTGCGCTCAGGAACCCGAACTTGGCGATCCTACCAAGTCTGCTCCAAACGATAGCTCTACCGTCCCTGAACCTTGGATCCCTGGTTCGATACCATATGTGAGTTATTGCTATGTTTATCCCATCCATCGAGTAGGTTATCACGATTATGAGAAGCAAGAACAGGAATTCGATGACGCCAAGAGTAAGTACGTAGACAATTGAATTCGATGAGGGAAGTATTAGACGGAGATAGAAGTTGACGCCAATCGCTGCAGCACTTACGACCGTTAGAAGAGTCAGGATCACCATTACGATAGGAGGCAGGAGCAACTCTTTTTCTTCCGAGAGAAGCTGTCCTGAGAGCTTGATCATCGTGCCGGCCCTCTCCATTCTATCCCTCATGGAATGGAGTATAACGAGGCCAATCACACTCATGATTACCGCTATGATTAGGTATCCAACAAGCCAAGACAGATCTTGGAAGAACAGCGAAATAGGAAGGCCGGTGACGAGAACGATGACGGCCAAAGCCACTGGAATCATCACCCAAGGCAGTGCAATCAGCGCATAGATGCTGAACTTTACTAGTCCGACTCCATGGTTCTTCGCAATGCGAACCACAGTAGCACCAGCAACAAGGGCGGCCGCGAAAACCAAGAGCAAGAACAGCAACATGATTACAACATTCTGTGTGATCCAGTCCATAACACCCAGCCCTATAAGGTAGCTCTTAACCTGAGGCCAAAAAGTTGCAGCCAGATCGAAAATGCTAAAGATCCCGAAAAAGAATACGGTTAAAAGGATTAGAGCAAAGACCTTCGCAGCTGCTCCACCTCTTCCTCTGAACTCCTCGGCCAGTTCATCATAGCCACTCCTAGGACGAGAGTTCCTAGACAAACGAGATCCAGCCGGGTTGTAGAGGTAAAGGTGGTTCCATACATTCTTTGCTTTCTCCTCTCTGGTCAAGAGCCATCCACCCCATCAGGCCTGAACTGCGTACATCAATAAACTAGGTTCTATATAGAACTTGTCAATCCAGCAACACATAATTGACTGGAAAAGGGCATCAGTCAAAGGTAATCTCGCCTTGGGTGCCTATTCCCTTGGTTAGACTAGCCGGATCATCTCACTGGGAATTGAGTGTCGAAGTGCCCGGGAACCATCCTTCTGCTTTCATCCAAACTTGGAGTCTGATTCTCAACTGGTCGGCAGAGGATGTTCGTGATGCGCAATCTCCGGAACTTGCCAATCTGCTTTCTAATACTCCGGCTTAGGTTGAAAAATACTGTTTTCACAACGAAGCAGTTTCCTTCAAACGTTCCTATGAAGCAGAACCTTAGAGGAACTATCATTCTCCAGTGTGTTTTCCCACTTGCCGAAAAGGATTCAAAGTCAAAGTAGTTGTTGCGCAACTTGTTGAGTTCTCCGAGAGTGAGACCAAATCTCTCGTTTAACCTCTGCAAGGCATGAAGAGTAAGACTAACCTCAATATCTGTGTATGGAAAGCCGACCTCAATGGCCCCGAATCGAGTCACTCCTATATACCCCTCCAACCTTGCTTGGAGAGAAACAATTTAAGCCCCATAGTAATGGTTAGAAGGATTAAATTCACCTTGTATTATTGGTAAGAAGGATTATATTTACCTTTGGGAATTTGGATTATTCTACATCAAGGCTGCCCTCTTTACAATCCAACGAAGGATCGAATTCATATCCACGAGAAGTATTGAAATTCTACTGAAAACAAACACAAGTGGGATGAGGGGCATCCAATCCCAATTCAGAAGGCGTCTTTCTTTTCTCTGATCTACGCTACCCAAAGGTGAAACGCGCAATTGCTTGGAGAGAAGCAAGGGCTTCAAACAAAGATCCTTAGAGTCAACGCGGTCAACCCTGACCCAGATGCCATTGAAGAAGCAGCAACCATTATCAAGAGAGGCGGGCTCGTAGCTTTTCCAACAGAGACCGTATACGGACTCGGCGCAGACGCCTTATCTCACGATGCAATGTCCAAGATCTTCAAAGCTAAGGGCAGACCACCAGACAACCCGGTAATCGTACACGTGTCAAGCCTCAATGATTTGAAGAAAGTCACCGACGAAGTCTCCCCAATAGCAAAAACGCTAATGGAAAGATACTGGCCAGGTCCACTCACACTTCTATTCAAGAGAAAGAGCACGGTAC
Source organism: Candidatus Njordarchaeum guaymasense (assembly GCA_030587605.1). Classification (GTDB taxonomy): domain Archaea; phylum Asgardarchaeota; class Njordarchaeia; order Njordarchaeales; family Njordarchaeaceae; genus Njordarchaeum; species Njordarchaeum guaymasense. The sequence goes on along the minus strand of JAUQYT010000176.1, from coordinate 8,077 downwards.
CAGACATTACGGTCGCAGGCCTGGACACGGTTGCCGTTAGAATGCCAAGACACCTCGTCGCCCTCTCACTCATCCATGCCTCCGAGACGCCAATAGCAGCGCCTAGTGCTAATATCTCGGGCTCTCCAAGTCCAACAACCGCTGATCACGTGTTCTCTGACCTAAATGGGAAAATAGAACTCATCTTAGACGGCGGGGAATCAAACATCGGAGTTGAATCCACAGTGCTCGACATAACTTGCACTCCCCCAGTTGTGCTCAGACCCGGTGGAACCTCGGTTGAAGAAATAGAGTCAAGCGTAGGGGAAGTAGTGTTGGACAAAGCAGCGCTAGCTGAGATCAGGCTCGACCAGTACTTAGCTAGGTCACCCGGAACAAAGTACAAGCACTATGCTCCAAAAGCACCATTAATCCTGATTGAGGGTAGCAACCTCAGAAAAGTAAAGTCAATGGTTCAACAGACTGCAGTCGACCTCAAGAAGCAAGGGAAAAAGAAGGTAGCGATAATAGCGCCAAGCGCCCATGGCTACAAGGCGGACGTAGTGAAGTCCCTAGGAAATAGAGGAGACCTTGAGGAAATCGCCAGGAAATTGTTTCCGACGCTACGAGAAATGGACGAACAGAAAGTTGACGCAATCGTGGTAGAAAGAGTGGAAACCCGAGGGCTAGGCTTAGCCATAATGAACCGGCTCAGGAGAGCCTCAGGCGGAAACATATTAAAAGTATAAGAAGGGCGCCAACAATTAACTGAACTTCAGCACTAGTCATGCCAATTCTGTTGCCAAAAGCGCTTTGAACGCAAGAGGTCTGCAATCACAAGAATAGAAAATTCTTCCCTAAGGTGGTCATGGCTCCATGCTCGGTGAGGTCGCGGCTATATCAGCGGCTTTTTGTTGGGCTTTGTCTGCAGTCCTATACAAGAAGGTTCTAGGAAAAGTCGGCTACATGACAACGAACCTTGTGCGATCAACGTTCGCAGTGCTTTTCCTCCTCCTTATAGTGCCAATATCGTTTTCACTTTACCCATCTTCGGCTTTAACAACTAATGAATTGGCCGTTCTTGTCTTCGGCGCGCTCACCAACCTTTTCATAGGAGACACATTTTATTTCATGGGGCTAAGAAAGATCGGAGTTTCAAGAGCGCAACCGATATCGGGCTCCTATCCACTTTTCTCAATGTTATTAGCAGCCATAATCCTCAGTGAGTCACTCACCTTTGCGATACTCATCGGAACTCCCCTAATCGTAGTTGGCATAGCCTTGATTAGCCTGACTACGAATGACAAAAACGACGGCGCCTCTACTCGCGTATCTCCGCTTCGTGGTGTGGTGGCTTCCATTGCCGCAGCCATTTTCTGGAGTGTCGGTCTCACTGCCTACAAGGTGGCGCTAAGCGGGGGCCATATTGATCTCATTTCTGCAAACTTTTTGAGAACCACAGCGATTCTGCCATTCCTACTCATTTCAGTGGTTGCGGCAGGGGAATCGAAGCAGTTGAAAAAAACGACTAGGTTCGACGTCGGCGCCCTTGCCTCGGCAGGCATACTTGCGCTCGGTGTAGGAGGAACTCTTCTGTTTATAAGCCAAACTCTAATAGAGAATTCAAGGGCGATCCCTCTCTCATCAATAAGTCCTCTTTTTTCTCTGGTGCTTGCATCGCATTATAGTGGAGAGAAGGTTACTACGAGGATTGCCATAGGTACAATTCTCATCGTAGCAGGTGTGATCTTGGTCACATTCTTGGCGCAATAGTGATAGCTGCAGCTTTCTTCACACTGGATCCCTTAGGATCGAATGTATTTCTCCAATGAAGACCGCAGAAACCTTTCAGCTCGCTTCACGGTCCTCACAAAAGACAGAAAGATCACCAGAATGGTTGAGAATGCAGCCGAATTAAGTACTAGAAGACCTACGACTGTGCCATTTACTGAACCTGTTCCCGGCATGAGGAGGAACAGACTCACAAAAATGTCGAGAACCGCAACTGAGAAACCTGTGACAATGTAAGCGAAAAAAGTAACAGGGGAGATGTGCAACAAATAAGTTACCCTAGTTATTCCTCCCTCTAGAGCCTGTAACTTGATCAAACCGCTTCCATAAACTGATAATGGAAGCCTGCTGCTTGGGGTCAGCCTTACCTTCCTGAACCTAAGTGTGTCTCCGGCAACCCTTGAAACCTGAAATCCTGAGTAACCCAGTAGTGAAGCCAATCGTTCCCTGATCTCATCAACATTTCCCTTAACATCAATCTGCCGCAAGATGACAATCACCTGCTTGCCTTCAAATCAACATCCCAGAGTCAGCCCTCAGTAGTATTCGACGTTCTGCAACTTACAGTCTCGCCCATAATTGAATGCTAGATACTTTCCTTAACCCTTTCTATGACCAGTATGTTATCGAAAACTACTCATATTACACCAATACGTTTAATGAGCTGAACTTCTCCATTTTGCCTGAGCATTGAGGCGAAAGAGGTTGCAGACAGACATGACTTCGAAAGAATTGAGGCGAAAAATCGAGAACGCACTAGAGAACTACAACAAGTACAGGAGCCCAGAAGTGAATGCAAGGTTATTAAGCATTAGAAGAGACGATGGCAAGTTCACCATATCTTTCACCGGACCATTTTGCAGGACATGCGGGCTCTACGACTACTTCGAAGACCTAGTCTACGAATTGACAGATGAAGCCAACATCAAGGTCAAGGTAGTTGAAGTTAGGCAGGAATCAGAGACTGAAGGTTTCAAAGTCACATACAGGATCGAGGAATGAACTAGAAAAGCAGACCGTGGTCGCGAGAAGTGCCCGCTCTCTTCCGTCTACTTCCCCACGAATCGGCTTACGTAACTATGGTTCCTATATTTCTCGATTAGTTCTTTGTCTATTGGATATTTGCCGTATCGTCTCGCTGCTTGAACCATCATCCTATAGTTCTCAGGTCTGACGCCCATATGTACACTGTTGCTCGATGAGATTATGTGTCCTCCCCCTGGAGATGCCTTTGCTATGGTTTCTTTCACTGCGTCAACAACTTCGTTCTCAGTTCCATGGGGAAGAATGTGCGTGCAGTCAACGTTGCCTACGACGGCTGTTCTGTTGCCATAGAGTTGCTTCACTTTGCCGATATCCATGCCTGCGACCGGTTCAAGCGGATGAAGCCCATCTATTCCAGCTCCAACGATCATGTCCATTATGCCCCAGAGGTTCCCATCCGTATGCTTAATGAACGGCAACTTACTATTCTTCGCAATAGAAACTGCTTTCTCCAAGTATGGGAGGACAAATTCCTTGAAGTGCTTCGGAGACATCATCGATCGATCCCTGAAAGCGTAGTCATCGCCAGTAAGCAGTATGTCTGGCCCAAGTTTCGCAGCGTTCCTAAGTACTGCCTGCTTATACTTTGAGACTCTATCCGCTAATTCCCTTGCTGCTTTTGGATAAAGAACATACCACCGGAGTAGGTTCGTGTGCCCTCCCAAAAGGTATGCTGAATGCTCAAAGGAATCATGGCCCATGAAAACTATGGCCTTCTTACCCTTGAACCTCTGAACCGCTGCCTTCAAGCCAAAGTACTTCTTTTCGATGTCAGGGTCAGGTAGCTCATAGGCGCCCAAGTCTTCGGGAGTCTTTATCGGTCCCTCACTTGGTTGGAAGACTACCCCTGAATATGACCATTTGATACCATAATCATCAATGATTGCCGGATGTGGAGTACTCTCAAACCTCTTGATCTGCATATCTTCAGTCACGGTGACGCCATCAAGATCCATTTTCTCAACAAAGTCGAAAAGGTTGACTTTTCCGTGTAGAGCTGTCATAACAGGTTCATTGATTATGAGTTCCCACACTGGGACTAGATCGGGTTCCTCTTCTCTTCTCAAGGCCGTTAACATTCGTTCTAAACCGTTCAATTAATCATCACCATTTACTAGCAACTTCCTGCCACATAAAACTGCTCAACCCAATGAGGAATGAGACTCTATTGTTGCGGCGCTTTTTTCCGAATACTCCTCTATCCAGCTGAGTTACATCAGGTTGTTGGTTTCAACGGTCGTATACGTCTAATCGCCTGTGGTGGCTATTGCCTCGATCTCTATGTCACCCAGTGGAAGGTCGCCTGCTTGGAATGTTGTTCTGGCCGGTGGCTTGATTTTGAAGTAGGTTGTATATACGTCGTTCATTTTCGAGAAGTCAGTCATTCTCCTGAGGAATACTGAAGTCTTGACAACGTTGTCGAGTGTCAGTCCAATGCTTTCGAGGATTCCTTTGATGTTCTCCAGTACTCTTTTTGTCTGTTCTTTTATGTCTCCGGTGACAGGGCTGCTTGTTCTTGGATCTATTGCGACCTGTCCAGAAACGAAAACTAGGTTGCCAACCTTGACCGCCTGTGAATAAGGGCCTACAGGTGTGGGTGCTTTATTGGTCTTAATTATCTCCTTCTCCATTATCCAACACCTTCGTCTCCAACTCTGGAAAACGAATTATCACTGTCTGGATAGATAGAAATTCATGCTCAAAACGTTTTGCTTTCCTGAAAAGAGTGATCAGCAGGGTGTCCATCCAAGACAAGCGCGCTAAAAGTTCTGCTAGGCAGAAGAGCAGACGGAACAGCAAGAATACAGCATTTCAAAAAAATAGGAAAGGATAGATTTACCTGAACAGTTCCAGGTAATCTTAGTATTTTCTGTGTTTCTGGTAACATTCCCTACAGTATACCGGCTTACCCTGAGTGGGCTTGAAGGGAACTTGCGTTTGTTTACCGCAATCCGAGCAAATAGCATCATGCATTTCTCGGCGCCCAAAACCACGTCGGTCAGATCGATCAGATTCCACCTTTTTCACCTCGCTGAGTTTCTAGGTTGGACTCGAAACTAAGCGAGGCAAAAAAACGAAAACAGAAAAAGAACGTTCTTTAGCTTCGCCTACTTTCTGAAGCCAGATCCTGAAATAGTAGATGCTGCCTAATGGATATAAAGATAATCCTTATCCGACTCAAACATTCAAAACCTACCTGCATCGATCCTAATAAAACTCGATAATGCCCTTGAGCTACGGAGTAATCTTTATTATGGTTGACCAGACGTAGTCTTAACTCAACATCTTAATTAAGTGTACGGCGGAGAGGATTTTGCTTCTAGGTTGGTGAGTTAGGGTGGTTCAAGCCGTCAAGAAAAGTGACGTTAAGGAGTTTGAGACATGGGAGCCTTCTGAAGCGCTTTCTCCCAGAGTCAAGAAGTTGAGGGATGAGTATTTTGACTACGATAACAGAGATTACTTCAGGAACGAGTTAATACCCTACACAACAGGTAAACCCTGGGACGCCGTATTCGTATATCACCATTGGACTACCGTTCCCGAGGAAAATGATTTTCTCAAACCGATATCCGAAAGTGTTCTTGCGCTTGCTCAGAAGGTAGATTTGCCTCCAAACTTCTGGGATGAGCCGCTCGTCATAAGGAAGGCCATATTCCTCCAAGAAGTTCTGAAGGTTATCCCCGTCCAGATACTTGATGGGGAGCTCATAGTTGGCGGGCAGTTCAACACAGCTTTCTCCTTATGCTTGAACCAACAAGAGGCGGCCGAATGGAAGAAGCGAGAAGACGAACTCGTTGAAAAAGAGATCCACTTATGCAATCTTGGTGTAATGAACTGTGGATCAATACCGGGCCACATCATTCCTAACTACCCAAGAGTATTGAAAGAAGGCTTTAGATCAATAAGGAAAGAATCAGAGGAATTCCTCAAGGTCGAGGCAAACACTCAGGAGAAGAAGGATTTCGCTCGAGCCATATTGATCTCCTGCGACGCGGTCAAGCAATTCGCTAACAGGTATGTCACAGAAGCAAGGAAACTGGCTGCACAGGAGAAGGAACCGCAGAAGCGAGAAGAGCTAGAGAGGATTGCGCAGATCTGCACGACGGTTCCTTGGAACCCAGCGGAGTCATTCTACGAGGCGTTACAATCACTCTGGCTTACTCACATGCTATTCATGTTAGCTGAGTCCTATCCCGGTCCAGGGCTATCACATGGAAGAATAGATCAGTACCTGCACCCATTCTACAAGAAGGACATAGACTCAGGCAAGCTGACTAGGGACGAAGCGAAGGAACTGGTCGAGTGCTGGATGATCAAGCACAACTACGCCTATGATTTCGCAAGGCTGGGTGAAAGAGGGATCAGCGCGGGCTTCGGTCAACTGATGACCCTTGGCGGTCAAGGACCAAAAGGAGAAGACGTGACGAATGACCTGACATATCTATTCTTGGAAGCAATAGAGGAGTTGGATCTACTTGAGCCCAAGCGCTCCGTAAGAATACATAAGAACACTCCTGATGATTTCCTCCTACGTCTTTGTGAGTCAATCCAGAAGTGCCACGGCTCGCCATTTCTCATGAACTTCGATGGGATAGTCATTCCGGCGCTCATCAAGGAGGGCATTGACCCTAAGGAAGCTTGGGACTACGGGGTAGTAGGTTGCTTGGAGAACACCGCTCAATATGGAAGAGATAGGTCTGGAACGGTGGACGTCAACCCTGACCTAGCTAAGGCGATTGAGCTTGCCCTGAACGACGGGAAAGACATAGCGAGAGGAGAGCAACTTGGTCCAAAATCAGGTGATCCATCTACCTTCAAGACCTTCGCTGAGTTCATGAACGCAGTCAAAGAACAGATAAAGGCAATCCTGAAACTGGCAATCGAGACAGCTATTGGTTTTGACACGTTGAGAGGCCAATTTGAGCCTATCCCGTACTGCTCATCTCTGATGCAGGGCTGCTTGAAAAAGGGAAAAGATGTCCGGCAAGGCGGAACAATCTACAACTTTATAACAGTCGAAGGGGTGGGCATCGCAACCTTAGCGGACTCAGTTACAGCCGTGAAGAAACTCGTTTACGACGACAAGAAGGTCTCGATGAAGGATCTCGTTGAGACAATCAGGAAAGATTTCGCAGGGAATGAACGGCTAAGACAAATGCTAGTAAATGAAGCACCCAAGTATGGGAATGACGACGATTACGCCGACAGCGTAGCCAGAGAACTCTCAAGGTTCTGGGCTGAAGAAGCAGCAAAATACACATCACCTGCAACTGGGCGTAGATTCAGAGCAGGTTACCTCTCATGGAACTACTTCATTGACAATGGACCCAAACTCGCCTCGACACCCGATGGTAGGAAGCGTGGAAGATTCTTGTCAAACGGTGTGCAGCCAGTACAAGGCAGGGACATGAAGGGACCAACAGCTGCATTCAAGTCAGTCTGCAAACTTGGGTACGACGTTGTTCCCAACGGCGCCTCATATGTCATAACGCTAAACCCCGCCAGTCTCAGAGACGACGAACACCTGAAAAAGTTTGCAGCCTTATTAAGAGCATACGAGAAACTCGGAGGAACAAGCCTGCAAGTCAACGTAATAGATGCAGAGACACTAAGAGGTGCTCAGAAGCATCCGGAAAATTACCAGAACCTACTAGTAAGAGTCACGGGATACAACGCTTACTTCGTGATGCTAGGAAAAGAGATGCAAGACGAAATAATCGCTCGGACAGCACATCAGCTTTGATCGAATCCTTATTTTTCAATGCTCTCTTAGATCCTTTTGAAGAGACAAAAGCGGCACAGCGCTTCCTAGTCCCCCACGAAATCATTGTCCGCATTTTCTTCTCCCTGAAAACTGGTTGTTGGATTGAATCAAATTGAGAACATAAGCATTATAGGCAAGTTGAGATTCAATCAATTAGCGTTAAAGGTGGAGGGCGATTCAACTTGCAGAATTACAAGGTGTACAGCTACCGTTGGGTTGTTCTCGCAACTTATGCTTTTCTTGTGATCCCTGGTGGGATGCTCTGGCTTACATACTCTCCATTGGAGCAAGCTGTGAAAACCATTTACAACCCTGATCCCGTGGCTTTACTTCTGCTGACAGCGATCAACCCTATTCTCTTCATCATCTTCACTTTTCCAGCGGGCTTGTTAACCGACAAGAAAGGATTCAAGTTCGTTGTCGGGCTGGGAGCCATTCTCCAAGCATCGTTTGGTGTCCTTAGAATCTTCCCACAGGACGTCTACTTAATCATAATGT
>JAUQYT010000138.1 GCA_030587605.1 Candidatus Njordarchaeum guaymasense | reverse complement strand
CCATTATGTCATATACCTTTATTAAGATCTTCTAGCTCTGGGCAAATGAAAAATGGTAACGGCACCGAAAGGCTTCAATACGCGCTTGTATTTGAGTCCGGTTCTCCCAGAACCTTCTTTCCCCATGATTCTTCATTGGCCAGAGTCGTTTGTCTACAAGAAGGTACATCAAGAAGGTTACCTGAAAACAAAAATGTATCCAAAACAGTCTCCACCCACTCCTTTTCCTGCAGTACTAATTCTTCGGAGAGCTATGAAAGCATTGTATCTGTCGCCATGATGGTTAGACTCGCTGATTGGGCCCTCATGATATTTCTCCATTCTTCTGCGACAATGGGCACCAAGGGAAATTCTAAAAGACGGATTGATTTAATACGTTGCAAGGATTATATCGGGTTGAGGTGACCGCAATGCCTCTAGTTCAAGTTACCATGTGGTCTGGTATTACCGAAGAAGGCAAGAAGAAAATAGCTGAAGGAATAACTAAAGTCTTTGAGGATCTAGGTGTCCCCAGAGATGCAGTTGAAATCATCATCTACGAGACTCCTAAGACCAATTGGGCAACAGGAGGAAAACTACACTCACAATTACACGCGAAGCGCGAGGCAGTCTAGGCTCAGACGCAACGTAGGATACCATTCGCTCAGTTTTTTCCCTTGAATGTTCGTTTGGGGCTCGCGATCTGAGTTTCTTAAGTGTTGAAGGTGACTCCATCTTCGGCTGGGGACTGGGTTCGCGAAATAAGCTCAGCTTGAGGTGACCGCAACGACGCAAGAGCCAAGCATCATCACTGGCTACTTGCGGAGCTGCGCAGCGAATCGCTTGCCGAACTCTTGACACTTGGGGAGTTCGCCGTCGGCGATTGGGCCCTTCATCCCGGAAACTCTGATTGACAGCCCTGGCGATACGATGGTGAGACTCGGCGCCTTCTTGCGGATGTGCTCTTCCAATTTCCGCACCGCCTTCTCAAAATCTGAACCCCTTGGGTTGGTGATATAGGTGTCAAAAACAGCGATGCATTTGCCTTCCAGCTTGAGTTTGCCCATTCGCTCGATGAACCCCTTGGCCGTGCCGGTGGGTCCACCGAAGTGAGCAGGGGAACCAACTAGGAATGCATCAAAAGTTGGGATTGTTTTCGCGTCCACGTCTTTGATGTTGAGAACGGTCGCCTTGATTTCGCGAGCCGTCTTCAACCCTTCAGCGATTGCCTCCGCGACGCGCTTTGTATTGCCGTATTTCGTGTCGAATGCGACTAAGACTGAAACCATGAACTCAACTCCACGAATGACGGCTGTGATTAATGGATATTAACCTTTTCTCTGAATAGCTTCTGAGTGAGTGAAATTGAGAAACACGGTTGAAACCTTCAATTGCTTGCGCGCGCTCAAAACAGCACATACTCGATACCGTTCTTCCAGACAAAACTAAGCTGATGAGATACACAACACACACTATAACGACATGAACAACAAAGAAGAATTCCGTAGTGCAAATAATCAATTTAGAAAATAGAATTAGAAAATCCATATTGAACGAGGTTCAAATCCAGCGCGCACTACAATACGTTTTAGCGAACGGTCTTTTGCTCCTCCGCATTTGCACTAACCTTAATCCCTTCCCCGACAGCATCAACACATTCGTGCGGACCATTTTGAGTAGGTATATATATGTGTTCCCTTGATTGTTCAAAGCGAGGAGGGTTGAGTTGTGCCGTTCTTCACTCTGAAAGACGGAGCGAAATTGTTCTACAAGGAAGAGGGAAGCGGGTCACCCCCACTAGTCTTGGTACACTTCATGAGTGGCAACAGCTGGTTCTGGAACAAGCAAGTTCCATATTTCTCGAAATTCTACCGCGTGATAGCACCTGATCTAAAAGGTCACGGTGCTTCTGACAAGCCTCAAGCTCCGTACAGTATGGGAGAATTCGCGGAAGAGCTGAACCAGTTGTTTGACAAGCTACTGGGTAAGGAGAAGTTCGTCTTGTGCGGTCACTCTATGGGTGGATATATCGCTCTTACGTACGCTACCGATCCAGTGTTCTCGAAGAGATTGAAAGGCGTTATACTCTGTAACGCTGCATATGCCCACAAGGGAGACCCAACGATGAAGGCTATGCTCGATCTCTTAAAGAAAGGCGCAAGCTCGCTCTGGCTGGAAGTCGTTAGGTCCTCGTTTAACGCTAAATTCCAGAAGGAACACAAGAACATCGTCCGGGCAGCAGCTGAGGAGAGCTTGAAGTGTCCAGATCATGTAAAGATAGACTGCTTAAAATCAATAGCTGAAGAATACGATCTCACTGGCAAACTGAGTCAGATAGAGATGCCAGTACTGATAATAACAAGTGACGCAGATGGAGGCGTGGATCCGAAGCAGTCTAGCTACATGAAGGAGCACATAAAGAATTCCCAGCTAGTTGTTCTCAAGCCAGCAATCGGCCATTATACGCCGTTAGAGGCAAAAGACGAGTTCAACAAAGCAGTCAAGAGCTTCATGGATAAACTGAAGTAGACGCTGACCTTGCGTAGGCAACATATTCCCCATTTTACCTAGTGCCTCTTCCGTAGGCAGTTTCTGAAGGGTTCCGGAACCGAAAGACTCAATGACCAAGCAGTATTTGAGTCTAGTTCCTCGTGATACGTTTTTAGGGGTAGCTTTCCCTACAGTCATTTAACAGAGTCTCCAGCGCGCAATATTTGGAACCCCCAAAGCCAAGGTTTTTTACCCTATGATGCAATAAGAGTCACGGGTGTGTTCTCATGGACGTCGCTAGTGAAATAAAAGAGATAAAGTCAATGCTCGAGCGCATAGAGGCGGTTATAGACGCTAGGCTCGTGGGAGTGGAAGAGCCTGATGAGGACGAGGTAGCAGAGATGCGAGACTACGAGAAGAGAAAGAAGGAAGGCCGCATTGACCTCCACGAAATATAGAGTATTTCTTGAGAGCAAAGCGGACAGACAGTTGCGAAAACTTGCTAAGGAGGATCGTGAGAGGATTTCCGCGAGAATACAGAAGCTAAAGGAAGGTTTGCTTCCTGAACTCGACGTGAAGAAGCTGAAGGGCTATAAAGATCAGTATCGTCTCAGAGTTGGAGAGTTCAGAGTTCTATTCGAACTTCAGCCCGAGCATACCATTGTTGTTTATGCTGTATTGCCTCGAAAGAAAGCATATCAGAAGTAGAGCGCGCGCATCTTAGGCGTCCTTGAAGAGTGTCTTCTTTGCTTGCATCAAGAACTGATCCAACTCTTTCTCAGAAACCAAGAGCTTGCCCATACCTCTCAGTGAGACCAGTTTCCTTTCAAGTAGAGCATCCTTCCCAACCAAAACAAGACTCGTGAGGCTGCGGATCTCCTTTTCCAAGACGTCTATTTTTCCTGCTGTCACCATTCACGTTCTACTCCGGTTTATTTGTCCAGTCCCGGACTGAATAGCTTATCTACGCAGGTTCAGCTTGTTGATGTCTCTGGAGTTAGGGCTCTAATGGGCAGTTTCTACTGGGACCGCGCCGAAAGACTCAAAGACTCGAGAATATTTGAGTCCCTTTCCTTCCACCCCTCTTTTTTGCGGGCATATTATTTGCTTTGTTCATTTTCATCTAAGGTTTCAATGGTCACTTGCTGGCGCGTGATATATCCAATTCGAGATCAGCTGGTTATGAGAAGATCTATTGTTGAGGGTAAGTCATATATGGTGTTTGGTGATCTATGAACATTATTCTTCGCGTTCCTGAGGAGAGGCTCAGAGACAGGATTGTTTTTCTGCAGTCCCAAGCGCTTCAAAGATCAGTATCCAGTCGTTAGTTGTTGCGCCGAGTGAGGGTGGGCGAGAATGTTCGACATTCTCGAGAAGTATCTGGACAATGAAGTTGCTAGAGCTGCCGATATTTTGCAGTTCCGAGGTCAAAGGAGGACGATCACGGTATGCAAAGTGAGAAACGGAGTCACTGAAGATTTTTCTAGTATCGCCTTGAACGGGGTGGGCATAAGAGCACACACGAGGGGAAAATCCTGGGGATTCAGTTCGACGAATAACCTCAAACCTGAAGGACTCACTCAGGCTCTGACGAACGCAATCAAGCTAGCCAAAGCATCCAGTCGCAGGAGTAAGACCGAGATTCCGTTGGTAAGGGCGGAGAGAAGGGATCTGAGATACCCTGTCAGGAAGCCAGCAAGCAACTACTCTGTAGAGGAGACAGCTCAGATCCCTTTGCAGGCATGCAAAGGAGCAAGGGAGAATCATCCAGAGGTTGTGAACGCTGAAGCGACGTACATCGGAATTGAGGACGACAGATACTTCCTGAGTTCTGAAGGATCCAGAATTCATCAGGAAGTCACGCGCATACTACTGATGGTGGATGTAGTAGCCAGAACTGGTGACACTATATGCCCTGCGTCGGAGATGCTTGGACACAGCGGAGGGATGGAGCTCTTCGATAGATCTTCGCCCTATTCTCTAGGTCAGATCACGGGTCAGAAGGCCGTCAGACTCCTCAAGTCAAAGGCGCCGCCATCAGGCAGATTTCAGGTCGTAGTGCACCCAACTCTATGTGCGACGCTCCTTCACGAAGCGATTGGTCACTCGCTTGAGGCAGACATCGCCATGACGGGCGGTGGCTTCGGGGATCATATAAGTGACGTCGTCTCGTCCACACTTGTCACGATATACGACTATGGAAAAGTGGGAAATGGCTTAGGCTACTTTGCATTTGATGATGAAGGAGTTGAGTGCAAAAAGACAAACCTAATTGAGAAAGGCGTGTTGAGATCATTCATGCACGATAGGACCAGCGCAGCACTTGCCGGCGTAGCACCAACAGGCAACGCGTATGCTTGGGACTACAGTGTTGAGCCCTTAATCAGGCAAACCAACATAGGGATAGAAGGTGGCGACTTCTCGATAGAGGAGATGATAGAAGGTATCAAAGACGGTCTATTCTTAGAAGGGACTTTTGGCGGAGAAGAAGATGTCAACGCAAACTTCACATTCGGTTTTCAGAGCGCCAACAGAATAAGCAATGGCAAATTGACGGAGGATCTGCGCGGGGCAAACGTCGCGGGAAACGCTATCGAGGTCTTCAAGACCATAGATGCTGTAGGCAGAGAATCCATTCTGCGTCCAGGCTTATGTGGGAAATATCAGTTCGCTGTTCAAGGGAGAGTCGTTCCAGCAATACGTTGCAAGATTGTGGTAGGCGGAGGGGGGAATGGCACATGAGTCTAACCGACGATTGGGAAGACTTGATCAACCATGTGCGCAAAGCAATCGGGAAATTCGAGAAGAAGGCCACAACTAACATCGAGGCCTTCCTAACGGCAACTAATTCCACAGAAGTTACCATAAGTAACTCTGAGATCATGAGTCAAAACATAATACACGATGCTGGTGTTGGCTTTCGAGTTGTCGTCGCAGGAGACAGAGTCGGATTCGCCTGTACCAGCAAACTAACCCAAGACGCAATCCTGGAAGCCGGGCAAAAAGCACTCGCCATCGCAAATGCGAGTTCGAGAATGCCGAATCTCTCCCTTCCAGAAGAAAACAAGATAAGAAAGCTGAACGGACTCTTTGATTCACGAGTTGAGGGGACAAGTATCGAAGACGCAGTAGAACTTGCGAATCGTGCGATTTCCGCTGCTGAAGGCTTCGACAATAGGGTTATTGCCAAAAGTGGGCGTGTATCCTACATGATGGGTTGGCGGGGGGTCATCAACTCGTTAGGGGTTGATTGTGAAGAAAGAGAAACAAGAACTGTGCTCTACCTCGGAGGCAGTGGCAAACAAAAAGGTGAAACGACAGGCTTTTGCGCCGATTATGAATTCAAACGTACGGCAGACCTGAACCCGGAGAAGGTCGGGCGGAACGTCGGAGAAATGGTCGTTGCTATGTTCAACCCAAAGCCAGTCGAGACATTCCAGGGCACAGTAATTTTCGGAGCGGAACCGATTTCGAGTCAAGTCTGTGATGTGCTAGTTGATACCTTGAAGGGCGAAAGAGTCATTTCTGGCGGATCGGCATGGGGAAGAAAAATAGATGAGGCAGTGGTTTCTGACAGTCTGACGATCCGCGACAATTCAACATATCAAGGTGGTTTCTCCACTAGAAGTTTTGACGACGAGGGATTCCCTTCACAGGATACCCTCGTAATAGAGAAAGGAGTACTAAGAAGCTTCCTTCACAATGCCACCACCGCGAGCGCATTGCAGACAAGAGACACTGGTAATGCCTCACGGTTTCCGGGAGGGTACAATGTCGACATCCTGCGTTCGATTGCAGGCAACGGATACAGAGCCAAGCCTGAAGTCTACCCGTCAAATTTGATAATCAAGCCGGGCAACCACTCAAAGAACGCACTGATTTCGGAGACAGATAAAGGTGTCCTAGTCGAATCAATGAGTGGGTTCGC
>JAUQYT010000092.1 GCA_030587605.1 Candidatus Njordarchaeum guaymasense | reverse complement strand
GGTGCGGGCGGGATTATGAAAATCAAGACTGTCCCTTATGCAGGATCCCAACAGTCACGCATGAAAAAAGACCTGTAAACATTAGGATGTTTCTTGAATCGGCTACCAAGAGAGTTGGAATGACAAGCCCACCTGATGTTGTCAAATGCGTCCGCGGAATGACAAGTGACAGTAAGAAGCCTGAGCCGCTCGAGAAAGGGCTATTGCGCGCGAAGCATGGCTTGTCAATGTTCAAGGATGGAACTATCAGGTTCGATGCCACAAACGCCCCGTTAACACATTTCAAGCCTTCAGAGATCGCCTTATCTCTTGAAAAAGCGAATGCGCTTGGATATGACCGGGACGCATTTGGCCTGCCAATAATGAGTCCAAACCAATTGTGTGCCTTGAGAATACAAGACATAATTGTTCCAGAGAGTTGCGCTGAGTACTTTGTTAGAGTTGCCTCATTCATAGATGAGTTGCTTGAGAAGCTTTACGGAATCTCGCGATACTACAATGTCAAGAGCAGGGAGGATCTGATAGGTCATCTGGTCCTTGGGCTATCACCACACACATCAGTTGGTATCTTAGCTAGGATAATCGGATTCACCAAGGCTAGCGTCTGCCTTGCACATCCGTTCTGGCATGCAGCTAAGAGACGCGACTGCGACGGTGATGAAGATGCAATAATGCTGTTGATGGATGTTCTTCTGAACTTCTCAAGGTCCTTCCTGCCGAGTAGGATCGGAGGATTGATGGATGCACCCCTCTTGTTATCTCTCTTTGTTAATCCCAATGAAGTTGCAAGGCAAGCTTTCAATATTGAAGTAATTGACAGGTTTCCTCTTCAATTCTTCCAGGAGACGGAGAGGCATTCTGATTCTAAGAGCGCAACAAATATTGTTCAGACAATAGCGAGCCGCATCGATAGTGATAACATATACTCCGCTGTCGGATTCACTCACGGAACAGATAGTATTAATGCTGGCAACCTAGAGAGCTCGTACAAGCGCCTCCCTTCAATGCTGGCCAAGATAGAGGAGCAACTGAAGCTGGCCAATGTTTTAAGGGCGGTGGGATCGCGGGAGGTTGCAAAGAAGGTTCTTTCAACTCACCTTATGCGTGATGTTATAGGTAACCTGAAGGCGTTTTCTTCCCAGAAAGTCAGATGCTCAAGGTGTAACGCTAAATTTCGGAGGATACCCCTTCGTGGAGTCTGCACGAGGTGTGGCGGAAAAGTCTCTCTAACAGTGCACCGTGGTGCAATTGAGAAGTATCTTGGCGTTGCCCGAGGCTTGGTTGAAACCTACAGTATAGGATCTTACTACGAACAATGGCTAAAACTGATATCAGAAGAGATCAACTCTCTGTTCCAAGCGAAGCGCGCAGAAAAACAACCTGAGCTGATAGATTTCATGTAGGTCACACCTTCATGCCGCTTAACTCATTCCATCCCAAAGCATACATAACAACGAAGAGAAATGTAAGGCCAGGCCTACGCACTCGCACACGAATCATTAAGGCCATCGAGAAACGGGCTACTCAGGTAAACAAGATCGCAACAGAAACCGGGCTATCCCAAGGCTCAATAACGTATCACCTTCGAATACTTCGAAAGGAGGGTATCATGATGCCTATGAGTAAGAGAAAACCCTTCACTTGGAAGCTAACTGATTTCGGACAGCAGAAACTGATATAGAGTAAGGTTTAACATCTTCAGCTAAAAGTTTCGCTATGGAAAAGAAATACAATATTTAAAAAATTTAGATGAACGTGTCAACTAGGATATACAAGATTAGTGCAATTTCCACGATTCAAATGGTTACCTTCTGACTGATATGTGCTTGTGAGGCGGTGCGTCTATGGCTTGACTGGTACCAGCCTGTATGGTCCTTCGCATGGGTTACCTTCAGTCATGTACAACTTGCCCTGAGCCAAGTTCATGATGACGGATGTTATGGTCTCAAACTGGTCATCTGGATGCAGTCTAGGATCAGGGTGTCTGCAGATTGAATTGGGATAGTCAAAGTGATCGCTTGCCGCAGCCCTCAGAGTACTTGTAGTAAGCCTCTTCTTTTGCATAAGGAGACGTTTCATCCTATTCCATCTTATCAGGGAGTCTGGAAAAACAGTCTTCCCCACATCTTTGACGTCGATATCCGCAGAGAGAAAGTTATTTGAATGTGTCAAAATACCGTCGTCTGGATAGAGGATGGCAACATCATTGGGAGTAACTTCTAGATCTATGGCTTCACCTCCAGAATGAGCAACCATGAGATTTATTGAAGCTGACCTCTTCGACTTTGCTACGGCATGAACAGCATCTCCGATGGAGGTTGACTTCAGTATTTTACGTGCCACCACTGACACAAGTGGCACTCCAAGAGCAACGCAGTCTCTATTCGACAGGAGTGCATTGATGCAGAGGCCTAAAGCGGCAGAGTTTAGACCTTTGTGTGCGACGGCTCCAGCTTCAACATGAGTGACAATACTTGGCTTCCCGTCTTGCTTTATGTTCAGGAGCACGCATGTTTCCTTAAATTTACTCCTGAAATCCCAGTTTTGCCCCAAGATGACCTGATTTGAGGATCGTGCATCTGGTGTAACAGCAAAAGATGTACATTCTCCGCCAAATTTTCGTGAGAGGGGCGTTATTGCAAGTTCATATCTAGCATTAAGCGCGACTATCTCTTCAACAGGTCTCTCAGCCCCAGCTGCTATACCGTGTATTTCATCCATGATTTCGCTGTCGTATTCCTGTATGATTGGTATCCAACTTGCCATGTCTGCTTTAACTCTCTCCCAGTCGAGATTGGCGAATCTCTTGAATTGACGTTGGTAAGTTTCTATGTTCTTGTCAATCAGAGCTTTGGCAATAGAGCCATACTTGAAGCCCCTATCTCTGGGTTTGCCCTCAAGCGTAATGATCCTAGTTGAAAGCGTGTTCATGATCCTTTCACATGTCGCTGTCTGCTACTGCTACGCTACCCAAGATACGTTAAGGTATCGGTCTACATCATTCGGACGATCTAGATTTAATAGGAGCATTACTCTCCTCTAACCGTTGAGTGGTCGTCTTGAGTGATCGCGCGAAGAAGAGGCGGCGAGAAGCACCCATGCCTGCCGCAAGTGCTGGTCTTTTACGTTTCTTTGAAGAAGAGACGGCTGGCATTAAGCTGAGACCTGAATTTATTTTTGCGATGGCGATAGGGCTGATAGCTGTTAGCTTGGTGGCATACGTATCCTTCAAGTAAGAGTTCAGCTTAGCAGAACTGATGCAGTGTCTTCTGCGCGATTACGGGTAGAGGCCTGCTTGTCACATCTAGTTTTCTCCTAACATAGCTGGCGAATACTTCATTGTAACCGGTAAAGCTGTACACGATCTTTGCCTTACAGTCTCCAATGAACTGGACTAACTGGGCGAAATCAGCGTGGCTGCTCAGAGGGAAGCCAGTGACTTTACTCAGGTTCATCTTCAGCGCCCAGCCAGTTGCTATGGCCCTCACATGCTTGTTTGGTTCGACTGAATTCGGCCCTGAGACTATGCGGATACAGTGATCCTCGTCAACATCTGGATCGATCTTTTCATAGTCGAGTTTTATATTACTATCTGAGTATACGCCGCAAACCTTAGTTATCTTCTGGTTGACAGTAACATTCAGATTTGTGTAGAGGTTGAAGAGTCTGACAAGCTCCTGTGCTTTTCCAGTCGCATACGTCTGAAACACGGGTATTCGTTTCCTCTTGATCTGACCAAGCGCCCATTCTACAATGCTAGCGTAAATCTCTTCTCTGTCAGGAAAAATATATGACGGCTCACCGTAGGTCGACTCGACAACAAGGATATCACATTCTACGTTTTCAGCTTTCTTGGTCGTGAGCGTATCAAGATAATTGATGTCGCCAGTGTACAGGATGGTGACATCTGGCAGAGATACGAGAAATTGTGTTGAACCCAATATGTGCCCTGCATTCAGAGGAGTAATCTCAACATCTCCAAGGTCTATACACTTGTTTAGATGGATGTCACAAGAATTGACGACAGCTCTGCTGCAGACTTTTTCAAAGATTCGTCTCGTCTCTAGGGTCGAGTACTTCGGTGGCAAGCCCTTTAGGCCAGCGAAATGGTCTGCGTGCGCATGAGAAATGAATACTGAGCAACCTTGTCTTGGAACGCTTGATGAATCCGGGTCGAAGATCAGTTGGTTCTCTTG
>JAUQYT010000075.1 GCA_030587605.1 Candidatus Njordarchaeum guaymasense | reverse complement strand
AAGAGGGAACAGAAAAAAGAAGAGAAGATAAGTGGAGATACAGAGTCGATTGACATTACAAAGTTGAAGAGCGTACTTGAAGAAGAAGAACCTGATAAGCGCCTCACGTCCCAAGATGAATCTGATGTGATATACATCAAGTCTATGGATCTACAGGGTCTGTCGGATATTCAACAGGTCTCTGGCGAGTTAGAGCGAGGTAACATCGTCATCATGTACATTGGTCGATTGCAGGTCGGACAGAGCAGGGAGCTTAGGAGAGTCGTTGACCAGCTCAGGGGAATATGCAGAAGTATTGGTGGAGACATAGCCCAGCTTGGGCAAGACTACATCGTCATAACCCCATCTTTTGTGAAGATCTATAAGAAAGGCTCGTCATAAAACGCATAACTTCTGATGGAGCCCGGAGCGAGTTCTTATTTCATCCTTACAGATTCGAGGTTTTGCGGTATTCTAGTCTCAATTCTAGACTGGCTGTGTATTGCCGTAGCTAGGCTTGAGGATTTGCTGCTTTCACCGTGGCAAAGAATGACTCGTTCGGGTCTGGGCGTAACTTGACGAATGTAGCCAAGAAGTTGTTTTCGGTCTGAGTGTCCTGAGAATCCTTCAACAGTGTCAACTCTCATTTTCACATTAACGACTTCGGTCCTGCCGTCTCTTAGTTGCATGGGGATTTCGTGCCATCCCTTCTGTACCCTTCTCCCCAAGGTTCCTTCGACTTGGTAACTTACGAATATCATGCAGTTTTTCTCATCGTTTGCCATTAGACGGAAGTACTCAACGCTTGGGCCACCTGTTAGCATGCCTGAGGCGGCTATTATGATACATGGTTCCCCTCCAGCTATGTCGGTTCTAGCCTCATTGCTCTCAACCTTGACAAAGCAGTCTGCTAAGAAGGGGTTAAGTCCCTGATGGAAGATTTTCTCTCTAAGATCTCTTGCTAGGAGTTCGGGGTGTGTTGTGTGAATAGCGGTGGCTTCAGATGTCATTCCATCAATGTATATAGGAACCTCATCGATGATTCTCCTTCGCACTAGTTCCTCTAAGACGATTATGAGTTCCTGAGCTCTGCCGACGGCTAAGACAGGAAGTAATACCCTTCCCCGTCTGCTGGTTGTCTCCTTTATGATTCTTGCTAGCTGCTCCTCCGTTCTATTTCTTGGGGGCATTACGTCGTTCTGTCCGCCATAGGTTGATTCCATGATCAAGGTTTCAAGTCTTGGGAAGTTAGCATTTGCAGGTTCAAGTAGTCTTGTCTTCGCGTACTTGAAGTCACCAGTATATGCTATATTGTAAAGTCCATCGCCTATATGGAGATGCGCTATAGCACTACCCAAGATGTGTCCTGCGTTGTGAAGTGTCAGTCTAATGTCTGGAGAGATATCAGTTACTTCTCCGTAGTCTAGAGGAATTGTGTGTAGAACAGTTTCTCTCACGTCCTTAGGGCTATAAGGTAGAAGCTTGCCTTCTCTTTCTGCAACATCCAGGTAGTCCAGCTGGAGGAGTGTCATTAGGTTCTTTGTGGCTTTCGTGCAGTAGACTGGGCCCCTGTACCCATACTTGTAGAGAAAAGGAAGGTACCCTGAGTGGTCTATGTGTGCATGTGTTATTATGACTGCATCCAGTTCATCTATGTTGAACTCATTTACTGATAGTTTTGGGAATGCGTGTTCCGTGCTGCCTACATTGAC
The DNA here is from genome assembly GCA_030587605.1 of Candidatus Njordarchaeum guaymasense. Taxonomy (GTDB): domain Archaea; phylum Asgardarchaeota; class Njordarchaeia; order Njordarchaeales; family Njordarchaeaceae; genus Njordarchaeum; species Njordarchaeum guaymasense. The sequence goes on along the minus strand of JAUQYT010000075.1, from coordinate 10,295 downwards.
GCCACAGTCTATTAGGACTGAGCTCTCTTGTGTTTGGAGCAGAATTGCCGTCCGGCCTACTTCTCGAAATCCGCCGAGTGCTGTTATTCTGACCCATTCATTCTTCAGAACAGGTGTTCTGTATATCCTTTGCCCGACTTGCTTCAATATCTGTTTTCTTTTATCGCTCTCTTTCTGCATTATGTTTGAGATCTGCATTACGGTTCTGGATTCAAGCGGGGGAGTTCTAACGACTGATGGTCTCCAATAAGTTAACCTTGTTATCTCCCCTAGCGTGTTCCCATTTCGACCAATTACGAGTCCTGGTTTCTTGGCCTCAATCACAACCTCGCCCACGTTGTCATCGAAATAGATCCTAGTTATCTCTGCCTCTGTTGGTATGATCTCTCTGATTCTCTTCTCTGCTTCCTCCTTGTTAACGCGAACGTTGGGGTCAAACCGCAAAACTATCCTTTTCCTTAGTTTCTTAGCAAGCTCCTTGACAAATCCTCCATCCTCAAGCAACACCTTTGGATTCTTGGAATACACGGCTATCTCTGGTCCCTCGAACTCAACGTTGCTAACCATTGCCAAATCGGGTAGACCTTGAATTATCGTCTGCCTAATATCATTTAACGAGTCTTGCGTTGACATTGTGGACTCCTCCTAATCAGTTGTTGGATGTCTTTCAGTTTGAACCGCTCGTCTTCGAGGAGCTCTATGAAGAGTAAGCCTTCTTTCTCCTTGCATTCAGCTCCTCAATGACTTTTCCGATCTCGGCCTCAGACAGTTCATGATAACCAGACTTCGTAATATAGGCGACATCAAATCCATTTCCAGAAGCAGCATCTCTCTCCATTGAGGATCTTGTTGCTCTGATAACTAATGATATCCCATCCTTTACGTTCAGTTCGTCGGAGTAAGAATCTTCGAGCAATCCGTAGGCTATCGGTCCGCCGCTCCCTGTAGCTATGAACTTCTCGGAGGTCAAACTACCTACAGGATCGAGTGCAAATAGCTGGGGACCAGCGTCATCAATTCCACCAATCACAGCCTCCATGAAATAGGGGTACAACCTTGCTTCGAAAAGAATTGCCGAAAGCAGATTGGCCGTGGCTTTGACTCCCATCGGTACGCCAGTCCTAACCTTAAAGATATTCGCTTCGGCTTGCAAGCCATCGATAACTCTCTGGGCGTCAGCGACAGATCCAGCGATCGTAGCAGCGACATGATCATCTATCTTATAGAGTTTCTTCGCAGTCTTTGAAGCGATGTAGAAACCCATAGTTGCCCTCCTATCGGTAGCCAAGACTACACCATCCTTGCATGTGAGGGCAACAGTCGTAGTTCCCTTTAACACGTTCTCCGGCGCATTCTCCCTCGGGTTCCTCCACATTTAGATCTTACACACTCCAAAATGAGAGAGAAGTTTGTAAAATAGAAGATACAGAATCTGCAAGGATGGCTCGACAAGAAATCTAACCGATATTTAAGTATTTCGTGTCGGCATAGTACCTTTCACAAATTATATTATCGCATCTCAACTCTAACACTTATTGTTGACAGCAACCATATTTAGGTGTCTAGTTGAATTACCTAGTAGCTGAGACACGTTTGTCATCTATTTTCCGCCAAGGATAACATCTTACGAAGGAGGAACGCCCAAGCAATGCTTCCTGTACACCAGATACAATTACCTCGGCACATAATAATCGGCCGAGATATCTTGGATTCTAGTGGAACAACTTTCAAGGAATTGGGTTTGAATGGTCCAGCTCTGATAGTAGCTGATGAAACTACGATGGGGGTTGCGGGGGGAAAGGTCAAAGATTCGCTTGAAGATGAGAAGTATGAAATTGCTCTGCTTATAATAGAAGCAGCCGATGTTGAAGCTGTTGACGAGGCACAAAGAAAAATACGCGGAACAGGTGCGAGTTTCGTATTGGGAATCGGCGGAGGCAGAAGCATAGATGTAGCTAAACTGTCCTCATTCAACGAACATATACCATTTGTCAGTATCCCGACCGCTGCCTCCCACGATGGTGTTGCCTCCCCCCAAGCATCCGTTAAAGGGATTGATAAACCCCATTCAATGAAGGCCCACGCACCTCTAGCAGTGATTGCTGATATTGGAGTGATCGCGAAAGCCCCTGATAAGTTGCTGGTTGCTGGGTGCGGTGATGCTATTGCTAATTGGACTGCTGTGAAGGACTGGAAGCTATCGTACAAGCTTCGTAACGAGTATTATGGTGAATATGCTGCGTCAATAGCTAAACTTAGCGCTGCTGTCATTCTCAGGAACAAGCTGATCATCAGAGATAGAACGGAACCGGCTCTCCGAGTAGTTTTGGAGGCTTTGATCTCAAGTGGCATATCTATGTGCATTGCGGGGAGCAGCAGACCCGCCAGTGGCTCCGAACACATGTTTAGTCACGCGCTGGATCAGATAGCACCAAAACCTGCGCTACATGGAATGCAATGTGGAGTAGGGACGATAATGATGGAGTACCTACATGGTGGCAACTGGATGAACATAAAACAATCACTTAAAACTATAGGAGCACCCACGAGTGGCGCTGAACTAGGGATTAGCGATGACATCATAGTACAAGCCTTACACAAAGCTCACACTACGCGCCCTGAGCGCTATACGATCCTGGGCGAGAAGGGATTGACAGAAGAAGCTGCCAAGAGACTAGCAAAGGTGACTGGCGTAATATAAACAGCAATAGTACTGAGTTGGGTTTCACAGGAAATGTGCATCTCCTAGTACAGTATGATCTTCTTCGTCTTGAAAGTGATCGCTTGATGTCGACTATCGTGACTTTGGTTGGAACCAAGCAGGCGAAAGTTGGTTTGACTTTCCTGCATTGCGGTGCGGTTAATGAGTGTAAGGGTTGTAAGCTCGCCGAAGTCTGCCAGAAGCTTGAACCAGGTAGAGTATATGAAGTGGTTGGGTCACGGGACATTGTGCATAAGTGCCCTATTCATGAAGGAGGAGTCACATTGGTCGAAGTGAGAGAAGCATCAGTCTTGTCAACGTTGGATATAAGGTCTTGCGTCCCGGGTGCCCTAATAACCTATCTCCCACCGAAGTGTGAACGCGTCGATTGTAGTGAGTTCAGAAAATGCAATCCATTGGGTCTAGGCAAGGGAGACAAGTGCAGAATAGAAGAAGTAATTGAGAAGATGGGGCAAAAGTGCTTTTCGGGAAGACAGCTCGGCATAGTTCGGCTTAGAAGGGCTGCAACTACTTCAACTTGAAAGTTTCTTTGTCGAAGGCTTCCACAAACCTGACAAGGCTAGATCCATCAATGTTCTTCAATATGTCCCTAGCAATCATTGTCTTCGCTAGTTGAATTCCTTCGATGAGGTACGTTTCTTTCGGCATAGTTATGGACACTGTTCCGGCTTCTCTGGCTATTTGGAACTTGGATGCGTCAGCGCCTTTGATACGACGCTTTATCAATTCGTTCAGTTTCTCAGTTTCGTCTACAATCTTCTTCCTTGTAGTAACATCGTATGCGAGTGTCTTCCCTGCTAGGAGAGGGTTGAAATCTACTCTTACTCTGCCGCCTCCGACGCTCTGAACGATCCCTGTCTTCCCTTCAATAGTCAGTCTTGCGCCAACGTAAGGCTTTACATCACTCTTCCTAAATGCTGAAACTGGGTAGACTTTGACTTTGCTGGAGTCTCTAGGACCAAAAGCCTTCTCTGGTGGTAACTCGACTGTCTTGGATTCCCCAACTTTCATCGTTGTCAGCGCTTCCTCGAAACCTTTAAGCATTAACCCCTCACCGACTACCACCAGCCTTGGTCCGTAGGCTTCGTCTTCGTGGTAGACCTTCTCTTTCCTTGCGATGTCCTCTACGGTTAGATCAAAGAGACTTCCAGTATCCTTGACTCTTCCTACATAGTCGACAATCACAAAGTCCCCTGTCTTTATTATGTCTCCTGTTTCTTGTATTCCCTCTTTTGTAGATGCGGATTTCTGAGGTGTCATAAGCTTGGGCACCAACCCTGTGAGACAATTATGCGCATTTAATGAGAAGCGTTGATCGCTCTTTTAAATTTAGGGATGTTGCATTGTTATTAGGTGCCTTTCCTAAGGTACCAGCCTCGGTCAAGAATATTCTCTACTGCGACTTTCTCCTTAGGAAGGGCAGAAAACTCTTCTCCATCCACTAATGCCTTGCCTATAGCCATCGTTTCATCAAAAACATTGATTACCAAGACCTTTTCGCCTTTGCGTATGATAGATGGGAAATCCCTAATGAGGTCGCACCTGATGTCTCTGCCATATAGGACAGCTTGTTCACCTTTATCCGATACTTTTACTTTCCTTGTCGTATAGGGAGAGCACAGAGTTGCTCCTTCAATACTAAGTAGAAACTCATCATCAACGAGGTCTCCAACATAGATTCCTAGGCAGTAGGGATTACGTTTCCCTTGGGTCTTCCTGAAAACATCTAGAACCGTGTGTGGAACTATGAACACCTCGGCCCGCTTACCAGTTGCTACGATGATATCCATGTCACCAGTTATCCTGTGTCCCACTCCTTGCCCGAGTACTTCGTCAATTCTACTCAGAATCAGTTCTTTCTGGTCAGTTGGCACTATTAGAAATTCTATTGTTGCCACTTGGTTCCTCACCTTCTCCGCAATTTGCAGATAAAGAATCCTTCGGTTCCATTTTTGTGCGGGTAGAGTCGTCGAGCTAAGCGTAGCTCATCAGGGTACCTAACGCCGAGGGCTTCCCGGAATCCCTCATCACCAAAGTGTAGACCAGTATCAATAACCTGAACGTCAAACTTCTCTATTGCTTCAGCTATGATGCGCTCATTCTCCTCGGGTGCAGTGCTACATGTCGAATAGACCAACTCTCCTTCTGGGGCCAGGCATTGAATGGCAGCAGTTACTAGTTTCTTTTGAATTGAGGAACAGAATTCAATGTCTTCCATTCCTCTGCTCTTCTTTCTAGAAGGATCGAATGGGATCACGCCATCGCAGGAGCATGGAGCATCAATCAGAATTCTGTCAGCGGTTACACCCAGAGTGGGCAAATCCTTTCCGTCCATTCTGTAGGCAATAACGTTAGAGACTCCACATCTTGATAGATTTGACCTGAGAGATCTCATTCTCTCGCGGTTAAGATCGATTGCAACAACGACACCTTCATTCCCCATTATCTGGGCCAACTGCGTAGTCTTTCCACCAGGCGCTGCACATAGATCTACTACGCAGTCGGAGGATTGAGGAGCTAGAAGATGAGCTGGAAGCATGGAAGCAGCTTCCTGAATATAGTAGTAGCCCAGTAGGTACTCGGTTGTTGATCCGAGGGAAAAACTTTCCTTTAGGACTCGGAACCCATAGGGAACCCAGCCTATCCTCTCTAGTCTAAACCCTTTCTTTTCCAGTCTGCTGAAAAGACGCTCAGGAGACACGCGTAGTGTGTTGCATCTAATGCAACTCATCAAACCCTTCTCATTAGCCTCTAAAAGCCTTAGGGCGTCCTCTAGACCGAACATCTGAACGTACCTGTCAACTAAGTAGGTGGAATAGCCAAATCTCTCGGCCATTTCGCTGGCGATCTTATCACTCATAATGATCCCTTTTGAACAGGATGCAAGTAGCTGGATTCGACTTCTTAGACAAAGAGTTTAAATAATCCCTAATTAAGACTCTGATCTCGATAAGAAGGGTGCGCCGATGGTCCAGCCTACTGAGTAGAAGTCTGGAATGGTCTAAGACATTGGCCTGCCACGCCGATAACGTTGCCGATCCCTGAAGAATGGGCGCGTCGGCAAGACCCGGGTTCAAAATGCAGCAGAGTACCTCCTCTAGCTGGATGAAAATCCCGGTCGGCGCACCATCCTCTGTTTCTTCTTGCTCGTGTGAGAGAAAAACTTAAGTAAAAACACGGAGAAGACTCAATAAGTGAGCTAGCTGTGCGGCGCTGGTCTAGCCTGGTCTAGGACTGAGGCCTTCCAAGCCTCTAACTTAGACTTTAGGAGTCTGAGGTGGATACTCGGGTTCAAATCCCTTTGTTAGGCATATCTGTCTTCTGGGGTGAAACTCCCGAGCGCCGCATACAATTCTGAACTACTTTCTTTTCTTCTGTTGAATAGATGGTTAGAATATAAATGCCTTACATTATTTGTGTTAGGTATGAGTATTAGTCTTCGGCAGTTTATCGATTGTATTGAGAAGTTTTCTCCGTCAAGGTTAGCTTTTCCTGGAGACTTCGTCGGCGTTCAGGTTGGTTCAAGTAACGAAGCAGCGCAAGAGCGATTCAAAATCAGGAAATGCGCGGTGACAGTAGATGTCAATCCTCAAGTGATTCTGAAGGCCGCAGGGAGCGGCGCTAATATGTTAGTCGTTTACCACGGTCTGTTGCCAAACCCTGTGGAGGCTTTCACAGACGCGTTACTTGACAAGATTCGTTTACTCTTAGAAAACAGAATCGTCCTTTACGTTGTTCATACAAGTTGGTTGTCCGCGGAGTGTGGGATTAACGACACGCTTGCCGACATCTTAGGTCTGATTGTTGCTGAGGCTTTCAATGTTGAGTCAGAAGGTAAGAGAGTTCCACTGGGTAGAGTGTGCAACTTCGGAGAGAGCGTTGGGGATAAGGTTGGACGCGATGCGAAGAGCTCTAGGCTATCCGACTTTATTGAGCGGATTATTGAACGGCTGGATCTCGCTGAAGCCATCTATGTAGGAAACTTACATGCCCCGGTGAAAAGGGCGTTAATACTGGCTGGTGAGTATGGCAGAAGGCATTGGTTGAGACTTGCTGCGGCCAGAGGCGTAGATACTTATGTAACTGGCAGTATTTCTCGGGACACAGCTATGCTGTCAAATGAGCTTGGGTTGAACTACGTATGCGTGGATAACCATATTATGGAGTCTCTTGGAATGCGACGTCTCATGCAATTACTTAGTATAGACGTTCCAGAGGTCGATTTCGTATTTATTGAAAGCCAATACCCATGGAGAAGATACGTTCCTCCCAAGTTCTTGCTCAAAAAGGAGGATGACGCTGGCGGGAAAGCGTGAAGACAATCTCAATGAATAAGATCCCGTACTTCCAAGATCTGAATCTTGCGGGAGAATAATGTTGCAAGGATCCGACTCTGGAGACCGAATAAACAAATATAGGCAAGTTCGCAATTACTACTAAGCAGAGCCCTATTTTGGGGTAATATTTTAATTAGAATGTGTATGCCTAAACAATATTGAGCGGATAATCATAGTGAAAGGTGGGTCTCGAGCCGTGGGCAACCCTAGTGACCAGAGGGTGATAACCCGGATAACGAAGGTCATCAGTCGACTAGGAGTACTAGTTGATTCTCTTGCTGACGCATTGAGGAAGATTGGCGCTGAACTTAGAGAAATTGAGGCGAATATAGAAAACGTTGAAATGGCAGGCCCAGGAGCCGCAACCGTCTCGGGTGCCGGTGGCCCAGAAGTTATCCAGGTGAAGAGCGTAGGTGCTGCCGACAAGTCACTCGAAGAGATTGGTGACAGGGTTCTAACAAGGCAAGTTGAGGTCATAGAAGCGCCGACAGCCAAACGTCCATCAGCCGGCGATGAAGAATCCAAGATCGTTAAAATGACCCTCGCCGGCTACGGTGCAGTTGGGAAAACAACAATTTTCAAGCTACTGAAAGGCGTTGCGGCACCAGCAGCATACTTCCCAACAATTGGTGCAAATGTAGACAGAGAAGACATTCTAATCAGGAGCAATAGAATCAGAGTCTGGGACCTTGCTGGGCAGGAACAATACCATAGGACCTGGCCAATATTCCTAAGGAACTCGAAGTTAGTCCTCCTCGTAACAGATTCATCCAAAGTCAACGTTGAACGTTCTAAGAACCTCATCAACCTTGTAAAGACAATTGAACCGAAAGCATTCATAATTGGCATAGCCAATAAGCAAGACCTACCCGACCGTCTAACTCCTCACGAAGTGGAGTCCCTGCTAGGAGTCAAGTCCTACGGCATGGTCGCAATTGATGTCTCATACAAGGACAAGCTAATTGAAGTTATTGAGAAGGGTATAGCTGAGGTTTATGCAAGGGAATCATAGGTTTGTAATCCAAGACTACCTTAGCTATTTCTACACCACATTTTTCCCAACCCTCTCATGACTCTACTATCTGCAGAAAGCTCGTGAAAACTGGGATTATACGCTATCCAGTAACGAGCTCGGTCACTTGACCGTTTTCGAGCCGTATTAAGTTCTGAGCTTCGGTTTCGAGGTTTCCCACATGACTTATTAGGAATATTTGTTTGAACCTGGACGAGAGCTCGGTTCTTAGCAGCTGTATTATTCCCTGTCGCCTTTCATCATCGGAGCTTCCCAGCGGTTCATCGAGGAAGAGGAATTCAGGATGCATTCCCTTTACCTCTGGGAGGAGAGCTACTGCAAAGGCTAGGCGCATAGACAATAGAAACTGGTCTTCGGTGCCACCAGAGAAGACTTCTCTATCCTTGAACTCTCCTGCGTCTGGATCCCAGACTTTGAGATTGTACTCATCATCAAGTTCGGCTGCCTTGTACCTGCCGTTTGTGATCGCAGGAAGAGTCAGCCCCATATATTCTTCAACTGCAGGTTTTACCCTGCTCCGCAGAGCTTCAGCTGTCTTTTCGATACCCGTGATTGCTGCTCTAGTCACGGCAAGCTGATGCTCCAATTCTCCAACGAGTTGGGTTTGCTTCTTCAGTTTGTCTGGAATGTCCTTGCTTTCTTCGACAAACTGTTTGAGCTTCTTGAGTTGCTTCTGATTCTCCTCGAACCGTGTTTCCTTTCCCCGAAGGTCCTTTCCAGTTGTATCCTTGTCCTTGATGGTCTGGTCGTATAGATCAACTGAGAAGATCATACCTTTTGGAAGTGTGGGTAGCCTGACTTCATCTAGCTCGTCCTTCAGTTGCTGCTGTCCCTTCACACTAGCTCTGACGTTTTGCTCGATTTTAGGCTTTTCATTGAGTTGTACCTTGAAGTTCCTCTGTCGTTCTAAGAGCTTTTCCTCATGGCTCTTGTCCTTCTTGAGAGCATTGAGAACAGCTTGACCTACGGCTGTGGCGTCTTTGGATTTTGCTTTGAAAATAATCTTGGAGTACCGTTCAACGCTCTCACAAGTCGTCAGGATCTCTGTTTGGTGCGTCGCTACTTCGTTCCTAAGCGCCTTGACATCCTTCTTTAGCTTCTCAATGTCGTCTTCCTTGGTCCTGAGGATTCTGATTTCTGACAGGAGGGCTCTTAACTTTGATTCTCCCGCCATTCTCCTCACAATGATCAGAATTAGTATGACGCCAGAAAACATGAATGAAGCTGATAGAAGGAAGGAAATATCTGCTGCGAGGATCAAAAAGGATGCGAAAAAGCAGGACACGGCGAGCGCGGCAAAAAGCCACGCCACCTTGTCTTTCTCCTCTAAACTAGCCAGCTTTCTCTCATCTGTAACAGGGAGGCGCTTCTTTAGTTCGGATACCTCTTTTGAGGTTAGCCGTACGTCGTCTTCTCTTCGGGTCTTTAGAACCGACGTAGAATCAACCTTGCTGATGAGGGCTTCGACTTTCTCGAGCTTCTCCTCAACTTCTTCCAGATCCGAGTATTTGGCTAACTCCTCGTTTGTCTGCTTTAGCTGAGACTCAACTTTTATGAGGTTTCTTAATTGGTTCTGCCATTGGTCGATTAGCTTCTGTCTTTCTTCAATCTTAGAGTTTAGTCTATCTCGTTTATCAAGGGCTTCTTTGTAGCTTTTCAATACGCCGTACAATTCATCTACTTGGCTTTGATGTATTTCTAGTTTACTTATCTGTTGTTCCAGTTCCTTGATTGTCTTTTCTAGCTCTTCGATTCCCTTTAGACTCTTGTTGTATTCATCTAGTTTGCTTTGCATGTCACTAAGCTTTTGTTTTTCGACATCTAGTTTTCCCGGTCGTGCAACGGTTCCTTCCAGCGCTTTCCGTTCCTCATTTGTATTTTCAAGTACGGTGTTGAAGCTCTCAAGGTTCATAAAAGCGTTGATAACCTTCCTTCTGTTTTCGGCGCCTTGCTTGACCAAGTGTTCGAGATCCTTCTGCGCTACGACGGTGCTAGCCAATATCTCGTTGAAAGATATGCCTGAGAGTAACTTCTCAACCTCTTCAGAGACCCCTGTCTGTCCCGTGGCCATTGGTTTTAACTGACCTTCCTCCAAGATCTCCCACAGGTTTGCTGTGCTTGGTTTTTTTGTGTATACTTGTCGTTCTATGCGGTATACTTTGTCTCCAATGGAAAAATCGAGTCGGACAATTGCATGATTTCT
>JAUQYT010000370.1 GCA_030587605.1 Candidatus Njordarchaeum guaymasense | reverse complement strand
TCAATGCTTTCCAGACTCAAACGCATAGCAATCAGAACCCACAGACAGCAGTCATCTGCTTCCGATTGCTATCTTTCTTCCGATAGTGCTTGTGGTTGTTCTGGCCTATCTCGTCTATAGGTGTCTGAAGAGAACCGTTTTTCAAGACGCGCAACTTTCGCTTCTTTTCTGCTCTACTATCTGGTGATCAGAATGGATGATAATGCAAGGCGAAATGTGTGGCAAGTTCTGGAGCAGGTGTTAGCTCGAATCGATAACAGACTTACCCAAGTTGAAAGTAGGCTCTCTCAGCTTGAGAACCAAAATGAAAGACCGCAAACAATATTCAGTGAAAAACATGTAGTTGAAGCTCCCGGGCTTCTAGGAGGAAGAGAGCTCCTAACTTCTCCTGTAGATAATAGGATCATGCGAGTCACGCGGCAACCAGTCTGCGATAGCTGCGGTAAGGCACTAAAGATCGATGAAAAAGAGTTCAGCATTTGCCATTCGTGCGGAAGGAAGCTCTGTCAACAATGCGGGATAAAATACACGAACACCCACTACTGCGTTGACTGCTTAAGAAGACTTCTTCCTCTCAACAAAGGCTCTTACAAAATTCTCGTTGCAGTTGCAAACGAAGTGACCCGCGCAAGCATCATCTCAGAACTGACGAAGATGCCTAGAAAGAACGTGGAAAGTTGCCTAACTGAACTACTGAATGCAAATCTGACAGTGAAAAAGGGTGTAGCGATATTTTCGAAGAGGTCGGTTACCGATCTAGGGCTTGAAGCCATTGCAGCTTTTCGAGAAGTGTATGGCTCGGATGATGACATTGCTCAGTTCGACCTGGAGTTGCGCGGATATCTGACTAAAAAACTATCAGGGGTGAGTCCATTTTGAGTTTCAAAGATTCCATGGAGAAAATCGTAATAGTATTTTTGCTTCTAGGCTTAGCTTCATTCAGCATAGGATTGGTTGGGTGGGTTGTTGGACTGTTGCAAAGATACCATATGCCTTGGGAAATCCAGTTGGTCGCTATTGGTCTAGTTTTCATTCTTCTTGCGGCCTTGGCCGCGAAGTTGCTTTCGAGGGATTAGAATCTGAACGAATTGGGTTTCGAAGAAGTGACTATCAAAAGTTACTGTAAGAAGTGCAAGACGGAAACGCTGCATGTCAAAGAAATTCTAGACCGTGGAAAAGGAAGGGAATATGACACAGGGAGGCAGGCCTTTGAGAGGGTATACCTTTACAACAAATAGTGTTAGAGAACGAAAAGAAAGGGTTACTCAGCTTCTCGATAAACAGTTGGTTCGATCAGCGATTTTGTCTCAGCTCGCGGACAATGAAGAGGATTCGATCGAGAGTGACCTAAACACATTCCTCACGCTGCGATTTCTTCCCGAGCTGACGGGTGAAGTTCCAGTCTTCAACTACCCAGATGCAGCCACAGCAAACGGTGATTTCCTAGTGGGAACAATCCATAATCATAACCGAACATATCCATTCGCCATACGAGAGCAAGAGATGATTCGCCATCTCCTTTTCGTAGGCTCAACTGGAAGCGGCAAGACCAATGAAGCCTTGCTCTTGGTCATGCAGTTCCTCAAAAAAGATAAGCCCTTTCTCGTGGTTGACTGGAAACGCAACTACCGTGATCTCATAGGTCTTCCTGAGGCAAGCAGCAAAGGAATATTGGTCTTCACGGTTGGCCGCGAAGTCTGTCCCTTTCACTTTAATCCATTGATACCTCCGAGGGGAACAAGTCCACACGTTTGGCTTTCCAAGCTGATTGAGATAATCTCCCACGCCTACTTCCTAGGCGAAGGCGTGGCCTACATATTATCCAAGGCGATCGATTCAGTGTACAGAGACTTCGGCGTATATGCTGGAAATGTTAACTGGCCAAGCTTCAGGAACGTGCTCACATACCTAGAGAACTACGAGTGCAAAGGAAGAGAGACCCAGTGGCTTGCCTCAGCGCTTCGTGCAGTTGCAGCTCTATGTTTTGGCGAAATGGACAGGATTCTCAACCACGGGAACTACCCGATCGACAGTATCTTGGCCAAGAACGTAATTCTAGAGGTTGATGCTCTCACAGACTCCGCCAAGATATTTCTGACAGAGTCGCTCTTGCTTTGGATTCATCACTTTAGAATGGCTGAAGGAAAAAGAGAAAACCTGAAGCACATCTGCATTATCGAGGAAGCCCACCACATCCTCTCAAGGAAGCTTCAGATAATCTCCGGAACTGAAACCATCACGGACATCCTTCTGAGAGAGGTCAGAGAATTCGGAGAATCTGTGATGGTGATCGATCAGGACCCAAGTCTGCTCTCTATACCCGCGCTCGGCAATACTTACGCTACTGTCTGCTTTGGTTTGAAAGAGAGAAGCGACATAAGCGTCATGTCCTCAGCGCTAAACTTGAATGGCGAAGACAGAGACATCTTAACGAAGCTTGAGGTCGGCCAAGCGATAGCGAAGCTTCAGGGTAGATGGGCAGATCCTTTTCTGATCGAAGTTCCGAAGGTCGATATCAATAAGGGATCTGTAACGGATGAGCTGCTGAAAGAGCAGATGGCATGGTTTTACAAGGAATTAGGGCAAGCGCGGATAGAAATGCGGCCATCGGAAGAAATTAGAGAAATTATTGTTCCGAATAAACAAACAAAGAAACAACAAATAAAACCAAAAAGACAAGAAGAAAATGCAGCAAAAAAGCAACAAGAAGAAAACTCGATTGAAACACAAGATATCAACACAACAAGTCAGACCGAGATAGAGAACGTAGTAAAAGAACTATCTGAAGCAGAGAGAAATCTACTGATAGATATTCCGAGAAATCCACTGAGCAAAGTAACAGACAGGTACGCAAGGCTAGGACTGAACGAATATCAGGGAAACAAAGCGCAAGCAACGCTTTTGAGAAAAGAGCTTGCAAGACTTGTGATGCTGCCAGCATACAAGGAAAGAGGCTACTGGGGCAAGACCTTAGAGCTGACAGAAAAAGGAAGTAAGGCTCTCGCTGCACTTGGCTACAAGCTGCCAGAGCGACCTAGCAAGAGAAAAGGTGGGCTTCAGCACAAGCACATAACAAAGCTGCTCGCTGATAGGCTGCGAGCTCTAGGCCATCAAGTTCAAGAGGAATATCCAC
>JAUQYT010000337.1 GCA_030587605.1 Candidatus Njordarchaeum guaymasense | reverse complement strand
CTTTTCGTATAGTGTCTTGTCTGCTGTTATTAGGCTGGTTTTTGTTCTATCGGCGAGGACAAGGTAGGATGCGTCGTAGACTGTTATCTCCAGCTCACAAGCTATGTCTAATTCCTGAGATGCTTGAGCCCAGTTTGTTTCGTGTAGTTCTATTCTCATGTCGTTCAATGCTTCTAAGGCTTCCTTAGCGTCTTTTTCAGAAATTCTCTCAAGTTTTATCGCTCTCCATAGGGCGTTGGCAACCTCCCCGACTATGAAACTGGGCGCACACAGCTCCACTAACCCTGAGACAAAATCATCCTTCAGCCTTACAGCACTTTCCTGATAGGGTTCTCCGGGCAGAACCCATTTTGCGATAACGCTGGGGTCCACGACATGTCGAGGCGTGTTTATCTCTCCCTGTTCTCTCTGATCCACGCCACTAATTCTTCTGTGGCAACTGATTTGCTTCTTGCCCTTATCTCGTCAAGCTTAGCAGAGGCGGCCTTCACCATCTGCTCATCTAGCTTCCCTTGAATAGTACTTCTGATGTATTCGCTCCAGTTGATTCTAACCTGTTTCATCTTTCTCTTCAATTCTTCAGGAACCTTTAGTGTAATAACGCTTGCCTTGCTCATATGTGTCGCGTGTATATACTGTGGTAATACTTATGAGCATTACTACGGGGGGATGTCCGCATCACTAGGTGCGGCAATCGTAAGACAAGCTTTCACTGAGCATTGCTATACACGCTTCAATACTTCTTCTCTCATGAGCTGTTTGGAGAAGGGGAAGCCTGCACAAAGGAGATAAGAAAAGCCTGCCTTGAAGGACCTGCAAACGTGAACTACTCACTTGTTAATGATGTGGGCTTCCTGCTTCAACGATGGAACTTCCTGGAACTTGGATAAGTCCCCGTCGAGGTTCTATCTCGACAAGTGCGTGCCGGTTCCCGCTCACGTTTGCTGATCAAGATGGAGGGTGTTCCTCTGCTTTCTTCGAACTATCAGTATAGACCGATCCTTTTTATGTGAACTCAACGACTTAGTTTTATGTGGAATCGATGGGATATTTGAGGGTTCGTGGAGTTATTGCTAATCCGTTTAGTCGCGATTTAAAGCAGGAGTTGGAGTTTGTTGTCGATACGGGTGCTATGTACACGGTGATACCGCAGAGCGTTGCTTTGAAGTTGGAGCTGAATGAGATGGACAGGAGAAGCTTCAAGACTGCGGGTGGAGAAGTTGTGGAGTATCCTCTTTCAGAGGGTTACGTGGTAATTGAAGGGAGAGGTGTGACTTCATTGCTCGCGACTGCAGATGAGAAAACACCTGTACTTCTTGGTGTGACAACCTTGGAGTTGCTAGGTTTACGGGTCGACCGTGTGAATGGAAAACTGACGCCATTGGAACTGATGATACTATGAGAATTCTGAACGATAGTGTCAATGAAAAAAGCAATAGACTTAGTACAGATGTCTTCAAGGATTTCTAGTAACCGAGTCGAGTGATATCAGGTTAGGAGGCGAAGGTGAGTTAAAGATTGTGAACTTCTTCTTTGTTCATCAAGGCAACTGTAGGCTTCTATTCGACTGATCGGTCGATTTGGCAAATCGGAGTGTTTCTCCGTTGATTTGATTTCTAAGTGTTTGAGATCTGCATGCTTGGGCGTAAGATTCGTTCAAGGTAGAATTCCAAAGAACGAGAATTGAAGGCCTAACACATAATGCGAGATTTGCATGTTGTTCAAGCTATTGGGTCTCTAGTTCTTCCAGGTATTGTTTCAATGTTTTTCTTCTTAGATTGGGGATGCTGAGGAAAGCTTCATCGTCACCGATGATTATGCCGTCGTGGGCTAGGGCTGATCCGGCTGTTAGGGAATCGAAGAATCCTCTTTTGAGGTCTCTGTAGACGGCTAGACCCTTCACAAGCTGATCTGGATTGAATTCAATGATGCCGAGCTTGTATCTTGTGGTGATGTCGTCGATGAGTTCAAGAGTCTCGATGATGGTGTTGATTCCCTTCCCTTCGCTCATGCAGACTATGGCGAATTCAAATATTGCCATTGGTGGTATGCTTAGCTCCTTCTTTTTGTCTGGATTCGCCCTTTCCAGCTCATCTAGGATGGATCTTACGTACCCATGTTTGGTGTCCGAACTCCTCATCCCGAACAGGAATTCGGTGTCAGCTACTGGCAAGGAGCTCACACTCTAGTCTGGCTTAGTCTCTCCAAGTAGCCACTTCTCAGCTCTCTTCTCTGTTTCCTCGTTGTAGACTATGTCCCCGATCAGTTCGCTCAGCCTGCGGAAGGGGTCTGATGTCTTCAGTGTTATGACTATCTTCCCCTCCTCTAGCTTGGCCTCCGAGAGCTGACCCTCCTTCAGGCCGAGTTTCTGCCTAAAGGCCTTAGGTATTACTATGGTGTACCTTTTACCTATCTTCACAGTCTCCGACACCCATCATCACAAGTCGTTTCATCAGACAGATATTTAAATTGTTCTGAAATCGCTTTGACGACTCCGTTCTGAGGGTTTAGGCTTCTCTTTCTCTCGCGCGTCCATCAAGGCCATTATGAGAAGGCTTCAACCTCAATCCCGCTAAGATGTTTTTGATGGCATCTCTTCTCTTGGCGCTTGGAGATTGTGATTGCATGTTCACGGGGTTCCTAGCGCGCGAAACGATCTTGAGGTATTTCAGAATCAAAGGATGCACAGTGGGTAATGAAGGTGGTTTAGGCTGTGACTGGAACTAGTGTCGGGAAGAAATCTGCTGGAGTTGGAACCTTTCTTTGTTTATATAGGCGTCTCTGGGCTCCTAGTCTCAAGGTTGGATTCCATGCGGTTGCTCTTGACTGGCTGTCTCTTCTTGCTTGTCAAGGGTGTTGCTGCTTGTTGATGGAGCTCTCTTACGCTTTTTCCCTGATGCGAAAAAAATGGAGGGTTCAACTAGGATTTGAGGTGGCATTTTTTTGCTATCACTGTTTGGCTTGATCCAACAGGAATTCTACCAAGTAAGCCGGTATCACTTGAACACTTTGTCTTTTGATTTCTTGGCTTAAGGACACAATCACTCCCTTCTCAGCATTGACGTATTTCAGTAACCTGGAAAACCCTGCAATGTCGCCTTCATGTATGGTCTCTTTGACTTCTATCGGCAAAAATCCCTTATCCTTAAGGATTATGTCAATTTCCTTTTTTCCTTCCCTATAGTAGTATTCAGCTTCCAGAGCGTTTGCGACATACGTTTCTAATACAGCTCCCATTCTACTCTCAAAATTCTCCTTAGAATAAGCGAAGATTAACGACGGCGTGACCGGATAATACTTCTTCAACTTCCTTGACGAGGACAAGAATGATGGCCTAAAGTTAGACAAAGACCTTATCAAGAGCGATGTTTCCAGAAATCTCAGATAATTCGATATCGTGATTCTGCTTTCTCCCCATGTCCGTGACAGAGAATTAATGTTAATGATGCTGCCGGGCGCCGAAAGAATAAGTCTAACGATCTTGTCAATTAATGTCATGTTCCTAGTCTTAAATATTAGCGGAACATCTCGAAGAGCAACCCTGTCAATAACAGAGTTCTTGATATACTCAGCCGTCCTCACCTCATTGTCCCAATCAACAATCTCTGGAAACCCAGACTTTCTCAAATAATCATAGAAATACGCCTCTATCCTTCTTGAAAAAATCTGCAACTTGTCAGTCTTAATGCCTCTCAACTCTAGGAACTCAGAAAACGTCAAGGGCTTCAATTTGAGGAAGAAAAATCTTCCAGCCAGCTTCTCGATAGCTTCCTTCGAGAGCAACAGCGAAGAAGAACCAGAAACAAAAAACTTCAGATTCGGATACAAATCATAGAACTGTTTGAGGATAGAGGGCCAATTCTCAACGTACTGGATTTCATCAAAGAACACGAAGGCTCTATCGACTTCTTCAAAGGGTTTCATCAAGACCCTTTTCTCATAGAACTCCAAGACCTCTTTAGGGCTGGTGAAAGATTCTTCAAATGAAAAGTAAAGAATCTTGCTTGGAGGAACGGTCTCCAAAAGGCTCTCAATAGTCTGATACAAGAGCGTTGTCTTACCCACTCTTCTAGGTCCAGTCAATAAAAGAATTTGCCGCTCTCGCAAACTCTCCATAATCCTTGAGAACGCATATCTTCGGAATGGGAAAGCGAGTTCTCTTCTGATTTTTCCCGTGAACCACCATTCGTTAAATCGTTCTACGTCTTCTATTGGCATATTGGTATAGTGTAGTTTGCCTATATTTAACATTTAGCTGTATTACAATAGATCAAAGCAGGGACCATTCGGCCGGCGTTCTTCGTCTAAACATAGAAACCATAGAAACAACCAATAAAAAGCAAGTCCCTAAGAATCTCTATTGTTGCGTTCTCCAATCTCATGGCCTACAACAAGGAAAGGAAAGAATAGAAGATCTTGCAGTTGCTTACTTGTCTGTCCTTTGACCCTTCAGCACATTAACAGTCACCGAATGTGTGAGCTTGCGGTCTGATGGTTTTATTGTGTATCTTGCTGCTTTTCTAGTGTAGTTGTAGTTATGCGCGTACCAGCCGTCCTCATCAGTGTACATGGCGATGAGGAGTTTTCCGTCTGGACTATAGGTTTCGACTTTAATGCCTTGTAGGCGGGTGCTACTGTCTATGACTATGCCTGTGAAGCAAAGGTGGCGCTTAGACAGGCTCTCGTTGGAAATCGGTTGTGTGTTCAGCGTCGGGCGTCTAGTTTTGACGTCTCTGAGGGGCCTGTCCCCTCCTTGCATGTAAGTTGAAATGTCGAGTGAACTGTGGTTTGCGGGTTGAGGTTCTGGCTTCGCTTTTTTCACCTCCCCTTCGTATTGATTAGAGATTGTTGGTTTGCTTGCAACTGTACATGTACCAGCCCCCTTCGCACGTGTTTGACACGAAAGCTTCAAATAGCCCTCTTCAAACCCCCATACAAGTGGGGAACACGTGTGACGGATAAGGAGACAACTGTTTCGAAGCACGCTGTTATGCGGATGGCCCGGCTGGATGTAGACTACGAGAGTGTCAGGACGGCGATCTGTGAAGGCGAGCGAGTCTCGGAGGGAAAAACGAAGGTCAGGTTTAGGTTGAGAGTCAAGAGAGAAGTCTTATTGGTGATATGCCGAGAGTTCCCCGATCGGATGCATGTAATAACCGTGATGAAGGGAAAAGAGAAGGGGAGGTGAAAGAAGGGTTGGTGAAGTGTCACAGGCACAATGTCGAGTATCAAGAGGTTGAGACAGACTACGAGTATCAGGGCATCATAGTGCGTGGCGTCAAGGCGCTGCGATGTCCCGTAGACGGTGAGGAGATCTACACCTTGGAGCAGGCGGAGGAGATCAGACGAAGGCTGTCAGCTTTCCTGAAGCCGTTGAAGCTGAGGCGCAGGATCAGCTCAGCTGGTAGGAGGCCTGTCGTGTACCTGCCCGAAGAGGTAATGAGCCATGTCAAGGTGAAGGTAGGCGACGAGGTAAGGATCTACACTGAGGGAAAGCGGATTATTCTGGAGCCCGCTGAGGAGCCCGAGGAAAAGGTGGGAGGAAAGGTCGCAGAGAAGAGGTCGGTTTCAAGGTAAAATAGGACACGCCTAGATTGTTCTTGGTTGATGCTGTCTTGGGAATTCGTTTTCGAAGAGTAGGAGATTGTGAGGTGGTGTGATTATCGTTGATCAGTTGACGACTAGGTTTCCGCCGTCAAGGCTCTGCCCTTGTGTCTTTGTGCCATTCCAGTTCCTTGGGAACCGCCGCCCACGCGATTTGCTCCGGACTGTGATGCCGATCGTGTCGCTTGTTCTGGGTTCGCCGTGCTCGACTGTAGGATCTATGGATTCAGACTTAGAGTTTCGAGGTCGAACCCTACGCGGCAGGAGTTGAAAGGTTTTTCAGCCTGCTTCTTAGTTGAGAATCAGGTATGAGTATTCTTTATGAAGTTTTGCTAGATTTGATTGGTTGGACCTTTTGGTTCTAGGTTCTCCATGATTTTTTTTCAAACAGAGGTCTCGGAACGGCAATATCCTTCTTGAGAGTAGCCCAGACTCTTTTCAATTCAACTCCAAAATATTCATGAATGAGTTTGTCTCTTTTTCCAGCGATATCTTTCTAGGGTATCTGGGGATAGCGATTCCTCACGGACTCTGGTATCTTTTTTGCTGCCTCGCCCATGATTTCTATCGCTCTGATAACTGCGTAGACGGTCTTTCTATCCTTTGCAAAATTATC
>JAUQYT010000241.1 GCA_030587605.1 Candidatus Njordarchaeum guaymasense | reverse complement strand
GAAGTCTTCAGGAAAGCAAGGATGGCAGCTCCCGCAATAATATACTTCGATGAGCTTGACTCAATAGCTCCGCGCCGTGGACTCTGGGAAGGCAGCAAGGTCTACGAAAGCGTAGTCAACCAGATTTTGGCGGAAATGGACGGACTTGAACAACTGAAAAATGTTGTAGTATTAGCCTCAACCAATAGACCTGACATAATTGACACTGCCTTGCTACGTCCGGGAAGATTTGATCGTTTGATCCTAGTTCCTTCTCCGGACAAGGAAGGAAGACTGGAGATCTTCAAAGTTCATACAAAGAACATGCCTCTTGCAAAGGACGTTAATCTCGCTGAGCTAGCTGAAAGAGCTGATGGATATAGTGGAGCTGACATTGAGAACCTTTGCCGCGAAGCAGGAATGATAGCGCTGAGGGAGGATAAGAAAATTAAGGAGGTAAAAGCCTCTCACTTCGAAGAAGCCTTCAACAAGGTAAGACCAAGCATAACTCCGGATCTCATCAAGCAGTACCAAGCGATGGCGGAAGCGGTCTCAGGAAGAAAAGTAAAACTCGACACAACCTACTTGACGTAGCTTTTCTACTCCGACGATAGAAAAGTTAAAATAAGAATTAATCGACTTGCTGATTAACACAAAGCTCCAACCACGCAACTCTCTATTTCTTGAAAATAAATCCAGAAACTGGATCTGAGGGAGGCTCATATCAGGCAAAGGTAACAATCGATTGGTGAAGGTGAAAAGTCTGTCCATAGATTCCGATAACAAAGTCTCCGTTACGGTCTCGGGAGTATATGTGGCGCAAACAAAGGGAGGCCCATCTCCAGTCGTAGTTCTCACTGACCACGAAGGAAGAATGCTTCCAATCTTTATAGGTCCTGGTGAGGCAGCTTCAATTGAGATGGCTATCCTGAGAAATAAACCACAGAGACCTGGGACCCATGACCTAATAATGTCAATTTTGAGAGAGATGAGTATGACTCTCGAAAGTGTAGCAATCGTAGAGGTTGTTAACGGCATATACATAGGTAGGCTTTCACTCCAACCTGGCGGAACCCCAGCTGCTATTGATGCGAGACCGAGCGACTGCATTGCGTTGGCAGTTAGAGCCGGCTGTCCGATATATGTCAATGAGAGTGTCATGAATCAATACTCGATCGCAAAAGATAGCCTTCCAGAGAGAGCTGACGAAGCTCTGATAGGCAGCTAGTTAAGCGTCTCCTCATGAAGTATCAATGCAGGAATGGAACTATTCTCAGACGCAGCGCTTCCATTCTTTCTGGATCTACCTAGCAGGTTGTACTGCGAGAAGACCTGCGCTATAACTACTTCTCAGATGTCTCAAATGGAATGTGCTATTAGATTCCATCAATAGAAATAGGCAATCCATGAGAGCAATGCTGGAGGATCTCACGTTAACCGTTAGAGTTAATACTGAAATCTAGTCTACAGAAATTGTATCTTATATCAAGATGTGACCCAATGTTCCTTGTGGTGGTTGACACACTATGTCGGACTTTTACGATCTTATCATTATCGGGGCGGGTCCAGCGGGTTTAGCTGCGAGCATTTACGGTAGAAGGGCAAGCCTCAAGACGCTTGTCATTGAGAAGTTGGCCCCGGGCGGACAGATAGCCTTGACTGATGTCATAGAGAACTACCCAGGTTTCCCTGAGATCAGGGGTGCAGAGTTAACTCGCCTTATGGAAGAGCACGCGAAGAAGTTCGGAGCGGAAATTCTCAATGAAGAGGTCGTGCAAATCGTGGATGACGGGAGCCGGAAGACCGTCGAGACAACGGAGGGAAGTTATCTTGCGAGAAGTGTCATAGTTGCATCAGGAACTAAACCCAGAAAGCTGGGAGTCAAGGGAGAAGAGAAGCTCGTGGGGAGAGGCGTATCATATTGTGCTACATGCGATGGGCGATTCTTTCAAAACAAAGATGTCGCAGTCGTAGGCGGAGGGGATGCAGCTGTCAAGGAAGCACTATACCTGTCGAAGATCGTGAGAAAGTTGTATGTCATTCACCGCAGGGCTCAGCTCAGAGCAGAGAAGATAATTCAGGACAAGGCATTTTCCAGCCCGAACCTTGAGTTTGTGTGGGACTCTGTTGTAGAGGAGGTAGTCGGAGACGGTAAGGTAGAAGGTGTACTAATCAGGAACGTGAAGAACGATAAGAAAAGAGGACTCGATGTGAACGGTGTCTTTGTGTTCGTTGGAAGCATTCCGAACACCGATTTCGTCGAAGTCGAGAAAGACGAAAACGGATTCATAGTAACGAATCAGGAATTGGAAACATCGATACGAGGAGTATTCGCTGCCGGTGATTGCCGCGCCAAGACCCTAAGGCAGGTTGCTACCGCGGTCGGGGACGGCGCCCTGGCTGCCTTCATGGCTGAAGAATACATCGAGGAGTCCAAGGAGAATTAATAAGTTCGTGTGAAGGTAGATAAAATGGGTAACGAGGGTTCTACTCGCTGAAGTTGTTTCTTCTTTGGGGGAAGTTTTAATGTTAGAATTGAAAGCTAAGGTTCTCGACATAGTTTCCAACAAGAGAGAGACTCTACTGAATAGTTCTGATGCGGATAGGGAAGGGATCAACGTATACGACAGAGTTACGCTAAGCGTCAATGGAACCAGAACGACCGTCATGGTTGAGATAACGAAGTCATTTATTGACCCAGGATATGTCGGGATATACGGCAATGTCCAATCAGAGTTGAACGTTGGCGATGGTGAACTGGTCAGAGTTAGCCTAACTGAGGCTCCTGAGTCGATAAGCTTCATTAGAAGGAAGATGAAGGGAGCTAAGCTAGCGAAGGACGAAGTGAACACTATAGTCAAGGACGTCATGTCTGGTAGCCTTAGCGACTTAGAGATAGCAGGATTTCTTTTTGCACAGCAGTATGAGGGCTTCGACGTAAATGAGATTAAGTTCTTAACGGAGGCTATAGCGGGAAGTGGTGAAGTTATCGATTTTGAGGAGCCCGTTTATGACAAACACTCCATCGGAGGTGTCCCTGGGAATAAGGTTAGTCTCTTGGTTGTCCCTATAATAGCTTCATCGGGTCTCCTCATACCCAAGACGAGTAGCAGGGCGATTACCTCCCCTTCTGGCACGGCTGACACTATGAGCGTACTAGCACCTATTGCTTTCAAAGCTGAAGAGCTAAAGAAAATCGTTAAGAAGACAAAGGGGGCAATAGTTTGGGGCGGGTCTCTGAACCTAGCGCCCGCTGACGATTTGTTTATGCGTGTTGAGTATTCACTGCAGATCAATCCGCAGGCTCAGATGATGGCTTCGATTATGGCTAAGAAGATCGCCGTGGGAGTGGATTTCTCAGTCCTTGACATTCCGGTAGGTCGAGGGGTAAAGGTTGAGAACATTGAGGAAGCACAGGCTCTTGGTCGAGGATTTGTTGAGCTTGGGCAGAAATTCGGAATCAAGGTTGAGTGCGGGATAACCTACGCTGAACAACCTGTCGGACACACGGTCGGACCCGCGTTAGAAGCAAAAGAGGCTCTAGAGGCCCTTGAAGGTCACGGTCCGACGAGTCTCATCGAGAAATCTACTGCTTTAGCTGGACTGCTACTTGAGATGGGTGGCACAATTCCCCGAGGGCGAGGACAGGATATGGCTAAGGAAATACTTGCCAGTGGCAAGGCTTTGCAGAAGATGAGGGAGATTATTGAAGCACAAGGCGGAGACCCGCGAGTTAGACCGGAAGACATACCAATTGGCGATCACACGACAAAGATACTCTCGCCTGCCGACGGATACGTGGTCAGCGTGGATAACGAGGCGATTAAGGACATCTCGAGAGCAGCCGGAGCACCGATTGACAAGGGAGCAGGTATCAAGCTTTACGCTAAACGAGGTTACATAGTTAAGAAAGGTGACCCACTGATCGAGATCTACGCAGAGAGTGGGGGAAAGCTTTCAGAGGCCCAAGCATTAGCAATGAAAATACAACCGATCACCGTTGAGGGCATGCTACTTGGAAAAGTAAGTTAGGAACCTGATTGTTCTGCGGTTGCATTTCAGCTATAGGGACTTCCAACTTGGTTCAGGTTCTTCTTTCTTCTTCTCAAAACCTTCTGGGTCTTCTTTCACGTATAGATAGATCTTGTGGTCAAGCAATCCTTCATCCAACATGATGAACTTAGTTGGCTTCCAGTCTGGAAACTCGAAGTCGTGGCTGATTACCCTTGCTTTCAGTTTAAGCTCTTTTTCAAGCTTTGGTGCAAGCTTCTTGTTGACGGCGGTGAGGAGATATGAGATTACAACATCAGCACTTCTTAAATCGAGTGAAAATAAGTCGCCGAATATTACGGCGGTTCTCCTAGATAGATTCAGATCTTTGACTTTTTTGCTGGCTTCAAATGCAAGCTCCTTTCTTCTTTCAACTCCAATGCATTTCGCCTCGGTGGTCTGGGCTGCCATGATTATGACTCTTCCGTCGCCGCAGCCTAGGTCAAAGAGAATGTCGTCTGGTTTGAGCTCGATGACCTCAAGCATCTTATGAATGACAGCCTCTGAGGAAGAAACGAAAGGGACGTCGATATCGCCTTGATATGAACTCTCTTCAAGCGGCATTTAATCGCAACCCATGCTGTTCTCTCACGCCTAAGGTAAACTCCTGTCAGAGGTTCTACCTTTAAATCCAAAGTTATTCAATATATGTCTATCCGCAACCGAATAGAGTCATGCATATTGTTTAGAGAAAAGAAGGTGCAATTCTTATGATGGTTATTCCTGCAGGACTAAAGGAAGGCGCAGAGATAGTCCAAACCAAGAAAGTCACCTTAAACAAGCCTATTGTCATTGTAGGGTTTCCGGGCCCTGGGCTCATAGGCACGATAGTGACCCACCACTTGATACAAATGATGAACATGGAGTTGATTGGAACAATCAGGTCCCCCTTCGTACCGGCAATATCACCCTTCTACAGTGGAGTGTTGAGGGCACCCATTAGGGTCTATGCGTCAAATGATGGCACGGTTGTAACAGTGATATCTGAAGTTGCGTTGCCAACCATATCCTTATCATACTTTGCTTATGCCATCTCTGAATGGGCTGAGAACAACGGTGCTACTGAACTGATATGCGTTGACGGACTTGCTAAGAAGGAAGAAAGGAAGAAAGTAGTTGTATATGGAGCTGCTGAACCAGAGGTACTGAAGGAATTGATGGAGCATGACATAGCAAGGCTCCCTGTGGGGTTCATTGCAGGGTTGCCTGGCGCAATCATGAATGAATGCTTAATGAGAGAGTTGAAGGGACTATGTTTACTCGTGGAAGCCATTGAGGATGTTCCAGATCCTGAGGCCGCCGCTGAGGTAATTAAGTCATTAAGCAAGATTCGGGGAGTCAGTGCCGACGTGAAGCCGCTACTTGATGAAGCCAGGAATATAAAGAAACAGTTAGGCGATCTCGCCGTACATACAGGGAAAGTCAAAGAACAGGAAAGAAGAAACAGCCCTGTCCCAATCTACACTTAACCAATAGTGGTAACATAAAAGGCCACTCTTTCTCAAATCATTGTTTTCCCGTATTTTTGAGCTTGAAGATCCTCCGCTGGAGGAAAAACAAACGCATGAAGGTTCTTGTTGCAGGACTTCTTGACCTAAGCAATGTCGACTACCCTAAAAGACCAGCTGCGGTTATCTTCACTCCAAGATGTAACTATAACTGCTCATTTTGCCAGAATTGGCAGATACTCGAAGTGAAACCTGAGTACGAAAAGAACATAGAACAGGTGTATAGATTCATAGACAATGCTGCTCCAACAGTTGAAGCCGTCAAAGTCACAGGTGGAGAGCCTACATTATACCCCGAGTTTCTTGAGGAAGTTAGCAACTACTGCCATAAGAAAGGGTTACTATTTGGATTCGATACAAACGGCTTCCTATATGAAGTCGTAAGGAAGCTAATCACACACTCTGATCTGATTTCCCTCGACCTGAAAACCTCTCCTATTGACTCAATTCTCATGGAGAAGTTAATCGGCTTGCGTGGGAAGGGTAAGGAAGCGACAGATAACACCATGAAAAGTCTAGAGGAGCTAATGAAGCACGATGAAGTCTATGTGGATCTTCGGACGACTGTCGTGCCAAGCCTAAACGATAGTGTAGAAGCATTTGGAGAAATAGGAGAGACTCTGAGATCTGTAGGCTATGAGTCGAGAGCCTTAGAGAGAACCGCAGGCTACACACTCCAGGAATTTGTTCCTGAAAATGCACGAGATCAGAGCATGAGAGAAATTAGGGCTCCGACACCTAAACAGCTAGGAGAGCTAGCTCGGGCGACTGGTCTCGAAGATGTCTACGTAAAGCATAGGGACGTAGGTTTCATGGTTCACAAGAATGAGTTATCACCTTTGATAAAGAAGGTAGAGAAATAAGAGACTGGATGTATATTTTCTTGCGAGAAGCGCCTTTCTAGGAAGACGTTTCTCATAACGGACACGAGAATGGATAGGGTTCTTGGAGGGTTGCCAATTGGTACCTGGTAATTCTGCTGATCGTAACTCTGCTATTAGAGATGTTCTCTGGTTGGCTCATGAGCCAATGACATCTGAGGAAGTGGCTATCCTCGATGAGAACTCGGAGTATCTTGGCGTTTCAACGCTTTGCTTGATGGAGAATGCGGGAAAAGAGGTAGCCAACTTCGTCTCCGAGAAACACGGCAACAATGTTAAAGGAAAGAGAATCGTGGTATTCGCTGGAACTGGGAACAATGGTGGAGACGGCTTCGTTGCTGCGCGCCACCTGGCTCATATGGGCGCAATTGTCGATGTCATACTCTTAGGTTCACCAAAGGAGATACGTACAGACGAGGCTGCCCGCAATTACAGGGCAATGGAGAACATGGTCTTCACCATCGAGAAACACATTATAACAGATTCATCTGAATTGAGGCGGGTAACTAAGCTCACAAAAGAAGCCGATACTATCGTCGACGCTATCCTAGGTACTGGAATAAAAGGGAAATTAAGAGAGCCTGCCGCAAGCGCAATAGCTTTGATTAACAGCACAAAGACGCTCAAAGTTGCGGTTGATATCCCGTCTGGCGTCAATCCCGACACAGGTGAAGTAGGCAATCTTGCAGTCCGTGCCGACGCGACGGTGACATTCCACAGAGTGAAGAAGGGCTTACCCGCTTGTCAAGAATATACCGGCGGACTAGTGGTTAAAGGGATTGGCATCCCCGTTGAAGCTGAGATCATCGTCGGACCTGGAGACGTGAGACACGCCGTCAAACCTAGAATGAAGCACTTTCACAAGGGTGACTTCGGAAAGATCTTAGTTATCGGAGGTGGTGATCAGTATTCCGGTGCTCCTTACCTATCAGCCTTGGCTGCCCTCAAGGCTGGCGCCGGACTGACAATTATAGCAGCACCTTCCTCTGTTTCAGGCGTAATTAGAAAGTTTTCACCCTTGTTGATAGTCAGAGAACTACCAGGCAAGGTTTTCTCATTGGAAGCGATGCCCATAGTTGATGAACTTCTCGGCTGGGCTTCATCCATCGTGATAGGCCCCGGGTTGGGTCTCAACGAGAATACCAAGAAAGCTTTCACTGAAGTTCTAAAGAGAATCGCCAATAAGAGAATTCCCATTGTTCTAGATGCCGACGGACTGAAACTGCTGGTTGAGAACAAATCAATTGTTAGAGACACGAATACGATTCTCACGCCTCACCTAGGAGAATTCAAGATCTTAACCGGCTGCGATATCTCAAAGGTCGATGAGCTGGACAAGGTTGTAAGCACGGTATTGAATGAAGCAAAGAACCTTGGCGTCACACTGCTAGTGAAAGTCGTCAATGGTCTTGCAGTTATAAGTGATGGAAGAAAAGTGAAGGTTAACCTTACTGGGAATACGGGCATGGCTAAAGGTGGGGTAGGTGACGTTCTTTCTGGGATAACTGCAACTTTCTTTTCGTGGACGCAATCGGCTTTGAGCGCAGGGGCGGCTGGAGCGTTTGTCAGCGGAAAGGCTGGAGACGTTGCCTTCTCGAAGGTTCGGGACAGTTTAACCCCAATGGATATGATTGAGAATATACACGAAGTGATGAAACCATTTTATACTGAGAGAAAGTGAGGACATCAATAACACTGCAATTACAGTTGAACAAGGCTGCATTGCACACTACTTGTGAAAGGAATCCTTAATACATCGCAGTCCTTCAACTCTCTTACGAAATCATTCTGCTTGAGAACAAGCAGACAATAGTCACCTCACGATCAGGTCAGGAGGCCTCTGGAGGATGTGTGAGTTCTCTGTATATGATGCGGGCGATCCCTCGCAAAGAATCGCTGAAGACATTGTCAGAGCAACTACGAGAGAAGGAAGTTTAGTTGTGAGTAAGGTTCTTGGCGAATCATTGACTCTAGACAATGCTCTTCTCGTTGAACTCGATGTTTCGAAGGAGCGAATGATGGTATCGCGCTCCCCCTTGGTAGGAAACCTAGCTAAACTAATTGAGCTAACACTGAATTTCAAGAAAAACCCAACGCCAGACTTGTACAAGAAGATCCTAGCGTTGTGGGAGAAAACAAAGTCCGAGGGAGATTCTATCATAAGATCACTAAGAGGCAAGAAGCAGTCTACGAAAAGTCTTTGAACGCCGCGTCGACAAGAGCACCACGACCGTGTTGTGTTTTCTTTTTCTTGTCACTTCATCGTGTGGGATTTTTCTAGCATATTTTCGCTCCAAGAAGAAATGCTTATAAGCAACTTTCTCCCCCAATTCAGAGGGTTATGTTTTTGGATGCGTTGGGGCACCAAGGAAGAATGAAGGCTGCCCTTGTTCTCGAAGATGGAACCGTTTTCCGAGGTTTTGGTTTTGGTGCTCCCGTCAGGGTTTCTGGTGAAGTTGTGTTCAACACAGCGATGTATGGCTACAATGAAGCGCTCACCGACCCATCATACTGGGGACAGATGCTGGTATTCACGTATCCCCTAATCGGGAACTACGGTGTTCCCTCCACCAGAGAAGTAGACTCTTGGAACCTTCCGAAATGGTTTGAGTCTGATTCAATTAAGGTGAAAGGCCTAGTTGTTCATGAATTTTGCGAATCGCCAAGTCATTGGTCGTCGAAATCCTCGCTTGATGAATGGTTGAGGTCTGAAGGGATTCCAGGAATATGTGGTGTCGACACTAGGGCTCTGACTAAGCGATTGCGAGTTCATGGCGTTATGTTGGGTGTATTAGAAGTTTGCGATGAAGGGGAGGAACTCGATCTTGACAGGTTACTGAAGGTAGCTCAGAATGTCGAGGATCCGAATAGTAGAGATCTTGTCGCCGAAGTATCAATTAGAGAACCCGTGATTTATGGCGATGGTGGTGATGGTAGTAAACCTACCGTTGTTTTAGTTGACTGTGGTGCTAGAACATCAATTGTGAGAAAGTTGCTTGAAAGGAATCTGAGGGTCGTCAAAGTTCCGTTCAACGTGGCTGAAGATGAGATCCTTGAGTTTAAGCCTGATGGCTTCATGGTTAGCAATGGTCCTGGCGACCCTAAGATGTGCGTTAAGACAATAGAGACCGTGAGGGAACTGCTTGATGAAAGGTTGCTGATGTTCTCCATATGCCTTGGTAACCAAGTCTTCGCGTTAGCGATGGGTGGATCTACCTACAAGCTAAAGTTCGGGCATAGAAGCGTCAACTCTCCAATAATTGACCTTTCCTCTGGGCGATGCTACATATCGAGTGCGAACCACGGCTTTGCTGTCGATCCAGCCTCACTTGGAAAGACTGGTCTATCGGTCTCTTTCTTGAATGCGAATGACAGAACAGTTGAGGGGGTCAAGCACGACTCAATTAGAGCGATGTCCATCCAGCATCATCCTGAACATTCTCCTGGTCCAAGTGAACTTGAATTCCTATTCGACGTGTTCGTGAGGCGGGTCAAGAAGAAAGCTTGAGGAGGAAAAAGATCGATACTTCGAATAACCAACATCAAGAAAGTGATGGTTCTTGGCAGTGGGTCGATCAAGATCGGTGAAGCAGGAGAGTTCGACTACTCAGGCTCCCAAGCACTCAAAGCCCTGAGAGAAGAAGGGATCGAGACCATCCTAGTCAACCCAAACATTGCCACAATACAAACCGACCCCAGAATAG
This sequence comes from Candidatus Njordarchaeum guaymasense, assembly GCA_030587605.1. Lineage (GTDB taxonomy): Archaea > Asgardarchaeota > Njordarchaeia > Njordarchaeales > Njordarchaeaceae > Njordarchaeum > Njordarchaeum guaymasense. Next base: position 13,156 of record JAUQYT010000241.1, on the reverse strand, counting down.
CGGACAAGGTTTACCTTGCACCGATTGAGGCAGGCTACGTCGAAAAGATAATGGAAAGCGAGAGACCCGACGGCATTCTCCTCGGATTTGGGGGTCAGACTGCGCTCAACTGTGGCATTCAGTTGGCAAAACGAGGTGCGTTCGAAAAATACAATGTTCGGGTTCTAGGTATCTCGATAGAATCGATTGAGGTAGCCGATGACAGAGAACGGTTCCGGGAGGCGATGCTTCGAGAAGATATCGCGGTGCCAAGAAGCAGAATAGCTACTTCGGTGGACGAAGCCCTTAGGATAGGTGAGGAAATTGGTTACCCAGTCATGGTTCGCGTTGCTTACACGCTTGGAGGTAAGGGGTCTGGAGTAGCCAAAAATGAGGAGCAACTTAGTGAGGTCGCTACTCGGGGACTCGCGCAGAGTATGATCAGAAAGGTGATTGTTGAAGAGTACCTTGGGCACTGGAAGGAAGTTGAGTACGAAGTTTGCCGCGACTACGCGGACAACTGCATCGCCGTGTGTAATATGGAGAACGTTGACCCCATGGGTGTCCACACTGGTGACTCAATAGTTGTTGCCCCATCACAGACACTGAATGATGACGAGTATCAACTATTGAGGGACATCGCATTTAGAGTTGTCCGAACCTTGAAGATAGTCGGGGAGTGTAACGTCCAATTTGCATTAAGTGCAGTCTCAGATGAGTATAGAGTCATTGAAGTCAATTCGCGGCTCTCGAGGTCATCGGCATTGGCTTCAAAGGCAACTGGGTACCCTCTTGCTTTCATCGCGGCGAAGTTGGCTATAGGCTACTCTCTGACTGAACTCGTAAACAAAGTAACCAAACTCACCACAGCGTGTTTCGAGCCAGCACTTGACTACATAGTCGTCAAGATTCCTAGGTGGGACTTGCAGAAGTTTCCCAGAGCAGATCGACACATAGGGACGCAGATGAAATCCGTCGGCGAAGTCATGGGCATCGGAACATGTTTCGAAGAAGCGCTCCAGAAAGCTGTAAGAATGTTAGAGATTGGGAAAGTCGGGCTTGTATGTAACAACGGAGAAGAAGAGTACGAAGGCGTGAGGGAACTTGAAGGCGCCCTTGCAAACCCCACCGACGAGCGTCTCTTCAAAATAGCGAAAGCATTGAAGCAAGGATTCACCATCAGAAAAATCTACAAGCTTACGGGAATCGATGAATGGTTTCTATGCAAGATCGCTGTAATAATCGAAATGGAGAAGAAACTAAGATCAACCCACATAGGACAAGAAGCTCAGAAAGAAGAACTAGCTAGTGTCCTTCGTAGGGCGAAGGAAATCGGTTTTTCAGATCTCCAGATTGCGCGCTGTTTGAAAACTAAGGAGAACGTTGTTAGAGAGATGAGGAAGAACTTTGAAATAGTTCCAGTCGTGAGGCAGATTGACACCCTCGCAGCGGAATGGGAGGCCCAAACAAATTACCTCTACCTGACCTACGGTGGAATCGAGGATGATATATCTTTCAACTTTGACGGAAAGAAGGTGGCGGTACTGGGTTCTGGAACCTATAGGATTGGTTCTTCCGTTGAGTTCGACAACTCATGCGTAAACACCGTTTGGGCGCTGAAAAAGTTGAATGTGGACCAAGTGATTATCATAAATTGTAACCCGGAGACTGTATCAACTGACTATGATGTTGCTGATAAGCTCTATTTCGAAGAGCTAAGTTTCGAGAGGGTTACCGATATATGTGAGAAAGAGAAGCCCTCGGGAGTAATAGTCAGCGTGGGAGGTCAAACGCCAAACAACATAGCCCTACCCTTGTCGCAGTGCGGGATCCAAATACTTGGAACTACAGCCGAAGACATCGATAGGTCTGAAGACAGGTCAAAGTTCAGTGGTCTACTCGTTTCACTCGGCATCCCTCAACCAACATGGATGAAGCTAACAAGTATGGAAGACGCAGAGAAATTCGCCAAGGAGATAGGATTCCCAGTTCTACTTAGACCATCGTACGTGTTGTCCGGCGCTGCTATGCGGGTAGCTATGGATGAGGGACAGCTGGAAAGCTTTCTGAAGTTAGCGACACAGGTATCTGAGGATCATCCTGTTGTAATTAGCAAGTTTATTGAGAACGCCAAAGAGTGCGAAGTAGATGCCGTATGCGACGGGGGAGACGTGCTGATAGGGGCTATAATAGAGCATATCGAATCGGCAGGTGTCCACAGCGGCGACGCAACGATGACAATCCCTCCCACCTCATTGGAGGACCACGTGATCAAAACCATAGAAGAATACACAACCAAGATAGCCAAAGCTTTGAGGATCTGTGGGCCATTCAATGTCCAGTACCTCGTCAAGGACGGAGAGGTTTTCGTCATTGAGTGCAATCTGCGCGCATCCAGAAGCCTACCCTTCGTTTCCAAGACGACTGGAATCAACCTAGTACTCTTAGCTACAGCATTCATGCTGGGAAAGAAACTCAGGGACTTCGCTCTCCCAGAGAAGTTTATCCCACCCCCACATTTCGGGGTCAAGGTTCCTCAGTTCTCATTTATGCGGTTGGATGGAGCTGACACGATTCTAAACGTGGAGATGATGAGTACCGGGGAAGTCGCTTGCCTCGGAGAAGACCTCCACAGAACTCTTCTAATGAGTCTCTACTCTGCTGAAACTCTCATACCAACCAATGGCGGCAAGCTGTTTGTAAGCGCAGGCGGCAGAAGACTTAAAGAAGAGATAGTCCCCATAGTGAAGACTTTCGAAGAAGCAGGCTACGAAGTATATGCAACAGAACACACGGCCGAAGCACTAAAATCAAGCGACGTGAAAGTGCAGACCCTGTACAAGATCAGCGAGCCATACAGAAAACCAAACTTGGTGGATTACATTACGAACCGCAAGCTGGACATAATCATAAACATAACATCTGCAACCACGATGGACAAATACGCATCAATGATGGATGACGAGTACGTAATGCGAAGAAAGGCTGTCGAATTCAACATACCAGTCTTCACTAACCTTCAACTTGTAAAAGAACTTGCTCAAGCAATAGAAGCAGAGTCAAGAAGAAACAATGACGGAAGAAAGATTCAGCTTATCCTAAAACCATTGAACAAGTATATGGAGAGTATACCGTGGAGGCTGTGGTAGAGATGCTGTCATTCTACAAAAAGAGAAACCGTCCTTGAACCTCAAAGCTAGAAGTAGATGCAAAGGTAAAACTAGTCCAGTAGTTTCTAGGAGCGGAACTCCTCCGCTATTTCTTGGATTTGTCTTTCTCCTTGTCCTTTTCCTTCTCTTTCTCTTTTCCTTTCTCCTTCTCTTTGCCCTTGCCCTTGCCCTTGGCGATCCACGCTTTCTTGCTTTCCCTTTCTACCTTTCCTTCTTTTTCGAGTTTCAGCAGCGACTTGAGAATGGTGTTCTGATCATATTTTTTATGCAGAGCACTGGTTATTGCGCTAGGTCGGTGAGATTCATCCTCGATAACAGAAAGAACCTCTGACTCGAGTCGACCTTCATCAGGTTCAGAGGTTTTTGCTTTGGATTGCTTTGTAACCTTAGAAGAAGTCATTGGCACTTGCCAGCTCCTGTATTTTTGTGGCACTAGGAGACTACGTTCTAATTAACCTTTCTAAGTACCTGGAACGGAATAGGGAGTCTTCATAAGGTAGCAGAACCTCGGTACTAGCGATAAGGACGCTTTGAAACGTCATATTTAGAAAACGTTATTTAGCTATACCATTTTACTAAAGGACTGATTGGTTGGCGTTTGCAATTATAGGGGAATGGTGAGACTAGTATTGAGCAGGTCTCTCTCTGCAGCAAAGGAAATAACCGAAGACGTTAAGGAGGCCATCAGCTCCCTCGATGAAACTCAGATCAAAAAGATGGTATCACTTCTTGTTGATGCCAAGAAAAACAATAGGAAAGTGTTCCTAATGGGTGAGGGTCCATCAGGCTTGGTCGCAAGAGCTTTCGCAATGCGACTAGCTGAACTCACATACACTGTTTTCGTTATAGGTGAGACGATAACCTCGGCAGTGGAGAAGAATGATCTCTTCATAGCGATAACAGGATCTGGAAAAACACCCTTGCTAGTTGAAGCCGCAAAAATTGCAAAAGAAAAAGCTAGAGCAAAGATAATAGCGGTAACCTCATCCGAGGGATCCCCGATAAGCAAGTTAGCTGACTCTATGTTGATGATCAAAGCTACATCAGCTGAATCCACAGACGAAGACTCGTACTTGAGTACTCAGCTCACTGGGAGCTACCTACCGTCTAACCGAATAGTGTTTGAGATATCTGCAACTTGTGTTCTTGAGGCAATTGCCTCAGAGATAACATCAGCCGCGGCTAAGTAAACCATGGGTTGTTCTCCGCTCTACTCGGTGCTCCAGAATTGAAACAGGGACGCTCAACACAAAATTTATATAGAAGTTTTATTCGCTATTTTCGTGCATAGACGGACTAGGACAGATGCATGACGGTATTCTATTCTCTATTCTACTCTATTGTGAATTGAAATAGATGAGTGAAGAGGTGTATCGAACTGTGGGAATGCAAACAAGGGAAGGAACACCAGTTCTCATACTAAAAGAAGGTTCGAATCGAAGCATCGGTAGAGACGCACAACGAGCAAACATCATGGCTGCTCGCGCAATCGGAGAGACTATCAAGACATCACTCGGTCCAAAAGGCATGGACAAGATGCTCGTGGACACCATGGGCGATGTCACAGTAACAAACGACGGTGCGACGATACTAAAGGAGATGGACGTTCAACACCCAGCTGCCAAAATGATGGTTCAAATCTCAAAGTCCGTTGACAATGAGGTTGGGGACGGCACGACCACAGCGGTGGTACTATCAGCCGCATTTCTGAAGGAAGCCGAGGAACTAATAAACATGGGACTGCACCCCACCGTCATTTTGGATGGATATAGAAAAGGTCAGAGTAAGGCTCTTGAGATCCTTGATGAGATTGCACTTCCTGTGACCCTTAACGACGAAGAGAATCTTAGGAGAATAGCGACAACCTCGATGAGAAGCAAGTTGGTCGCGGGGTCTGCTGAATTCCTAGCGAATTTAGCTTTGAAGGCTGTTAAGCAGATAGCCGAAAAGGTTGACGGAGCCCTCAAGGCAGACATAAACTACATCAAAGTTGACAAGAAGCAGGGCGGGGCAATCGGAGATACCCAACTAATCAATGGTCTCGTACTCGACAAAGAAGTTGTTCACCCAGGAATGCCGAAGATAATCGAAGACGCCAAGATAGCACTGCTTTCATGTCCACTTGAAGTTGAAAAGACAGAGGTTACGGCAAAGATCAACATTACAGACCCAACCAAGATGCGGGCATTTCTAGACGAGGAAACAAATATACTGAAAGGCATGGTCGACAAAATCAAAGAAACTGGAGCGAACGTAGTCCTTTGCCAGAAGGGGATAGACGACGTAGCGCAACACTACTTAGCCAAGGAAGGCATCGTAGCCATACGCAGGATCAAGGAATCTGACATGGAGAAACTCGCCAGAGCAACAGGAGCCAAGGTAGCTAATACAATGGATGACTTGACATCCGATGACTTAGGCTACGCTCAAAGTGTTGAAGAGCGAAAGATTGGAGACGACAAAATGACTTTCATTGAAGGCTGCAAGTCTCCAAAGGCCGTAAACGTACTGATTAGAGGCGGAACAGAGAGAATTGTTGCTGAAGCTGAAAGAGCTTTCCACGACGCATTATGCGTCGTCAGAGACGCTGTCGAAGATGGAAAAATGGTTGCAGGCGGTGGAGCGCCTGAGCTAGAGATCTCAAGACAACTCAGGGAGTATGCAGACACACTTTCGGGTAGGGAACAGCTAGCTGTTAGATCTTACGCAAACGCCGTAGAAATAATCCCAAGAACACTAGCCGAGAACGCTGGATTCGACGTACTTGAGGTACTAGGAGAGCTAAGAAAGCGACATGACAAGGGAGAACGCTGGGCCGGTGTTCACGTCTTGGGCGAAACTGAAAAAGTCACTGACATGTTAGAACTGAACGTATTAGAACCGCTAAGAGTTAAACAACAGGCAATGAAATCAGCAACAGAAGCAGCAGAAGTGATCCTAAGAATAGACGACGTAATAGCCTCAGGCAAAGCCAAAGGCGCAGGTGGACCTGGCAAGCCTCCAGGAGGAGCACCACCTGGCGGAGAAGAAGACTAGGAGAAAATTGGGAGTGTGATGGAATATGTCTTCACAACTTGGTGGAACCCCTGTCTTGATACTAAGGGAGGGAACGAGCAGAAGCCGCGGTAAGGACGCTCAATCTGCGAATATCATGGCCGCTAAGGTCATAGCGGAGGCGATAAGGACCTCGCTTGGCCCGAAAGGCATGGATAAGATGCTAGTCGATAGTCTGGGCGACATAACAGTAACGAACGACGGAGCAACAATACTAAAGGAGATAGATGTTCAGCATCCAGCGGCGAAGATGATTGTTGAGGTTGCCAAGGCTCAGGACGACGAAGTTGGAGATGGAACAACCACCGCAGTTGTTCTTGCAGGCGAATTGCTGAGAAAAGCCGAGGAACTAATGGATCAAAACATTCACCCGATTACAATTGTCTCGGCGTATAAGAAAGCCGCAGATGAAGCTAACGAGTATATTGAAAGCATCGCTATTTCGGTTGATGCCGACGACAAGGAGACCTTGGCAAAGATTGGCATGACATCTCTGAACTCCAAGGCCGTTTCAGGAACAAAGGAGCACTTTGCCAGGATAGCTGTAGATGCTGTCCAGGCCATTGCTGAGAAGCGTGGTGACAAGCTAAGAGCTGACATAGATCTCATCAATGTCATCAAGAAGCAGGGTAAGAGTCTCCTTGAAACCGAGCTCGTTAACGGCATGATTATTGACAAAGAAGTCGTCCACGCAAGGATGCCAAAGAGAGTCAAGAACGCCAAGATAGCACTGCTAGACGCACCGTTGGAGATCGAGAAGACTGAGATGGATGCAGAGATCAGGATCACTGACCCGTCTCAGATGAAAGCCTTCTTAGACGAGGAAGAGAGAATGCTCAAAGACATGGTTGACAAGATCGTGAAAGTCGGCGCCAACGTCATTATCTGCCAGAAAGGAATAGACGACCTGGCACAACACTATCTAGCCAAAGCAGGAATACTAGCAGTGCGGAGAGCCAAGAAATCTGACATGGAAAAACTCACCAAGGCAACTGGCGGTAGAATAATCACCAACCTTGACGACTTGTCAGAAGAACAACTCGGCAGCGCCGGCCTAGTTGAAGAGGTTAGAATTGCCGACGACAAACTGACTTACGTGAGAGAGTGCAAAGAACCCAAAGCAGTGACGATCTTGATCAGAGGCGGCACAGAGCATGTCGTAGACGAAGCGGAACGCTCGATGCACGACGCGTTGTGCGTTGTAAGGGATGTTCTTGAAGATGGAAAAATGGTTGCAGGTGGCGGGGCGCCTGAGATGGAGGTAGCCAAGCACCTAAGGGATTTTGCCGAGGCCGGAGGAAAGGAGCAACTAGCAATAGAAGCCTTTGCCGATGCCATGGAGATCATACCAAAAACATTAGCCGAGAATGCGGGTTTCGATCAGCTCGACTTGCTGGTGGAGCTAAGGGCAAAACATGAGAAACCTGGTAACAAGTGGTTCGGCGTCAACGTGTCTACTGGGAAAGCAAGTGACATGCTCAAAGAGAATGTAGTGGAACCGCTAAGGGTCAAGCTACAAGCAATGAAGTCAGCGTCGGAAGTAGCAGAAATGATCCTTAAAATAGATGACGTAATAGCCTCTAAAGCAATGAGTGAAAGAGGACCACCCGGCGGACCTGGGGGACCAGGTGGACCCGGTATGGGAGGAATGCCACCGGGCATGGGTGGAGAGTTCGGTTAGACAGGAAGCCAGTTCAGAGCGACAAGCACAAGCGGTTATCAACACTTCCCTCACCTTTTTTGGAGAGAAGCTTTTTTTGGATCTCACGTACTGCGTTTGTTTGACTCATTTGGTGTTTTCTGCCATGGGATGATTGACGCATTCTAAGCGATCTGCTCAAGGCACAAGCTTCGGGATAAAAAAAACAAACGATATACGTCTCACTTGGTAGTGGAGGGTCGGTAGGCGCGACATAGAAGAAACAAAAAGCCGCATTCAGAGGTTGGCTTTGATTTAAGTTTATGAGGAACCTCAGAGTAATCTGTTACAGTGTGAACCTCTATTCTGTGGTTTGTTCTGTTTGTGGTGAGACGGATGGGCGAGAATTGGTTCAAACGGTATATCAGTGTTCCCGAGAAAGCCAAATATACAAAGGGATTGGACAGGCCGAAGGTTGATTGTCTCGTATGTGCTATGGTAAGGGGAGACAAGTCAGTCGATGCTAGGGTCGTATTTCAAGACGAGGATGGGATGGTTGTGTTAAACAGGTACCCGTACAATCCCGGTCATTTGATGGTCTTCCCAAAGAAACACGTTGAGAAACTCTCAGAACTGGATGAGAAAACCCTTGTAGCGCTCTTCAACTTGGTCAAAAAAAGCTCGAAGCTAATTGAGAAGACGTATGCGCCTCATGGGATAAATATAGGAATAAACCAAGGGCGTTCTTCAGGCGCTAGCGTAATGCACTTACATGTCCACATAGTTCCAAGGTATGAGAATGAAACTGGCTACATGGAAGTACTCACAGGGACGCGAGTTGTTCATGAGACACTCGACGACAGCATGAAGAGGCTTCTCACTAACATAGACATCATGAAGGAAGACGAGTAATAGAAGCCGAACCACTCACCTTGTTCTAGGGTAAGCAATGGCTATGGCAAGGGGCACGCTGACTAGTTGGTCATGACTCGGATTCCACTTCTTTTAGATTCTCCATCCACGCTGCGACTGTTACGTTACTGAAACAAAAGCATTTATTACCGCGTCAGGAATAGTCGTAGTGATTAGATTTCGTATTGGCCCGATTAAGTAAGCTAATAATGTTTCGGCGGAGGCGCAGTTAAGTGGCAAGCGAGACGCTTGATGTGAGAGGGAAGATTTGCCCTATCCCGTTGTTGTTTACGAAGAGAAAACTGGAATCAATGAGTGAGGGTGAAGTACTGCAAGTCATAGGTGACTATCCACAAACAAGGGAGAACATCCTGAAACTTGTGGAGAGAACTCGAAACGAGGTCCTTGGAGTCGAAGAGGCAAAAGGAGCATTCAAGATCACTATCAGAAAGAAGGCTCTCTCTCAAGGCGAAGGGAATCTCGATGAGACAGATGTATCCTGTCCATCCTCCATTTAGCATCAGGAAGGCTGATTCACCGTAACATTCTATCTTCTAGGGTTGTCTTATTATGAAGGATAGCTCGTCCTTGAGGCTCGAATTCTACAATTCCTTTGTTGCTGTATGCGAAGAGAAAAGCTTCTCAAAGGCTGCCAAGAAGGTTGGGTTGACACAAGGATCCGTAAGCCAACACGTGGCCGCCCTAGAGAAAGCATACGGAGTGAAACTACTCGAACGGGGAGGAGAAGAAGCCAGAGTCACATCTACAGGCGAGGTTGTTTTGAAGAGGTCCTATGAGATCCTCGCGGCTGAGAAAAGAATCCGCGAGGAAGTAGCTAGGCTCGTTGGTTCGGGTGGGAATGTCATTTCGGTCGCTGCGAGCACGATCCCGGGCGAACACCTCCTACCGATTCTGATAAAAGAGTTCAGATCAACTCACCTAGATGTTAACTTCAGAGTTAAGGTGTGCGACAGTGACGAAGCATGGAGAATGCTTAGAGATAACCAAGTCAACTTTGCAGCCGTTGGGACCCTCGTTAAGGATCTAGAACCTTATGATGTGATTGAACTCGCAACCGAGAAACTGGTTCTCATAGCTCCACCCAACAGTGCACTTGCTGCGAAGACGAGGGTTGGCATAGGCGAGGTTCTAAGGCATCCCTACATATCTCGTGAGTCCGGGTCAGGGACCCAGAGGGAAATTGAAGGCATGTTTATCAAGTCTGACCGCGACTGGAGCGAGCTCAAAGTGGTCTCGGAACTTGGGAGCACTGAAGCAGTAATTAATGCTGTTTCCCAAGGAATGGGCGTCAGCATAGTGTCCTCCATAGCCGCGGTAAGAGCAGCTAAGAAGAAGTTGGTCAAGGTCATCGGGTTAACCGACTTAGAGACTTCTAGGAAGCTATTCTTGGTGAGAAGGAAACTAGATACCTCCGGAAAACAAGAAGTAAGTGCCGTTGGGGAAGAGTTTTGGCGCTTCACTTCTTCAAGAGTTCCACTGCACACGGCGTGAATCGGTGTCACAATTGGAAGACGAGAAAATGATTTGTCTCTGTGATTCTCATATTAACGTTGATGGTAAGTGAGAATGATGCCGCGAAATAAGGGTAAGAGTATCCTAGTCACAGGCGGATGCGGATTCATAGGGAGCCACCTGGTCGACGCGTTGCTCGACAGAGGTAACGAGGTCACCGTCCTAGACAACCTGTCATCGTCAACCATGGAGTATGTCCAACCACACGCTGGGAAAAAGGAATTCAGATTCGTTAAGGGAGACATTAGGGATTTCGCTACTGTGAGGAAACTCTGCTCTGGTAGGGACATTGTTCTACACTTCGCCGCGCAACCAGACGTGAGGCTAAGTTTAACTCACCCTCTCGAGGATCATGAGACAAATGTCAAAGGGACCTTGAACGTTTTAGAAGGCATGAGGACTCAAGGAGTTCCGTCACTCGTTTTTGCCTCTACAAGCACAGTATATGGGCAAGCCACTGTAATCCCTACGCCTGAGGATTATCCTATAGCGCCGATAAGCAATTATGGAGCTTCGAAGAGCGCCTGCGAAGTATATATGATGTCTTACTCGTCCTGCTACAACATGCGCTGCGTATCTCTGCGCTATGCAAACATATTCGGTCCCAGATCAGATCACGGGGTCGTCTACGACTTCTTTAGCAAGCTCAGGAAAGATCCTAATAGTCTTGAGATACTCGGCAATGGAAGACAAATAAAATCATATCTTTACATAACGGACTGCATAGAAGCGACGTTGCTGGCTGCTGAAAAAAGTAGCAGAAAAGAAGGATTTGAGGCTTACAACGTCGGGTCAAGTCAACAGCTGGAAGTTAATGAGATAGCCAAGATAGTCGTAGACGAACTAAGAATCCCTAGTGTCAAGTTCACGTATACGGGGGGGAGACAGGGGTGGGTCGGAGACGTAACCGAGATGCTTCTAGATTTAGAGAGAATTGAAGCTCTCGGGTGGAAGCCTCAGGTTGACATTAGGGAAGGAATCCGAAGATATGTTGAATGGCTAAAGAACAAGCTTGAATAAAAGATGTCGTTCGCCATCCTCCGCATTGTGAGGTTGAATTCCTGATCTTATTCTTTAGGTCCTATAAGTTGCGTTACAACTAAGCATTCTGCGTACCTTGAAACCTTCTCGCTCACGCTCTTATGCCTTCTGAGAAAACCTTTCTTCACTCGCCTCTTCAGCAATAATATGGCATCGTATTCGCCTTTATTGGCTTCCTCGATTATCCCATCAGCAACATTTCTTGCAACAGCGACTCTTGTCTGCACATGGTAGTCTTGATCTGTTAGCCATCGCGCCACAGGAAGCAAGTACTTTTTCTCAGCTTCCCTAAACTCATTCTCATAGTAGCTTGAATCCAACGGAGCAGTTCTACTCGGGAGCCCAATCACATGAAATAACACAAGAAGCGGATCCCTAAACGAAGACAATGCTTGCAACGCAGCAACTATCTTCGGCTTGTCTAAATCTGGTCCTAGCGGAATCAGGATCCTGTTTACGTATTTATCCTTGTGCTTGGAAGACAACTTTCCCTTACCGACAACAGACATTTGTCCACCCTCCAAGATCGACTATTCCCCGAGGACTTTTCCGTTCAGCTTGTGTGTGTATAAGACTACTGCTGTAACCGTGCTTCTTATGCCCGGTATCTTTAGAATCTTGTTTTTGATGAGTGATCGAAACTCAAGTATGTCTTTGGTATTAACTAAAGCCACGACGTCATATTCGCCAGTTACTTCAAAAACGTCTGTTGCCTCTGGAAGCTTAGTAACAGCTTTAACCACGCTATCAAGTTCCTTGGACTCAACGAAGATGTTTATTATTGATACAATTCCTTTCGGCAATACCTCTTCTCAACCTCTTTTGGTTACCTATCTGTACTATCCAGTTTATTATCTAATCGATTGGAAATACCAGAGATTGCCTATTAGGTTTCACGCCTTATTATCATGACTTTCCCCGAGTACATTGAAGCAATGCGGTATGCTTGAGCCATGTGTTTCTCCATTCCAGCTCTTCCGGTCCTTCTTTTGAGCAATATTATTAGGTCATTCTCCTCAGACTCAGCTTCCTCGTTCAATACTTCGTCCATGTGTCCGACTAGAACTTTGCTTCTAGATTTGTAGCCCATTCTTTTCAGTTTTCGAGCCATTTTCTCTATTGTGACTCTGCTCTCTTCTTCAAGGGTCTTCAGGATGGAGTAGGACTTTATGTTCTCAAGTGTGAGACCGTACTCGTCAGGATCCACTATGTTGCAGAGTGTTATAGTCAAACGCCGGTCTAGATTTTTGCTGATGGTTGAGAGAACTATTTTCTCGTCTTCGGGGATTCTAACCAACACTAGTGCTCTCATGAGGTATCCGCCGGGGCGTATCTCTTTTCCCGTTGCAGACGAAAATGGAGAGAGATGGATATGCTTCCTGTACAGTATGAACCCGACTATACCTATTAGAAGCCACAATGAACCGAATATTCTTCCGACTGGATGATATAAGACGACCAAGATCCATATGATGGAGCAACTTATCGTTCCAATTACGGAGATCATCGGTAATAGCAGCCCTCTGCTTCCAAACTTGATCTTTAACTCAGCCGGTATCTTCCATGGTCTATATGCGTCCTTGTCTCTATTTCTCAGAACGATCACGGAAATGTTCACAATTATGTACGAAAGTAACGCACCAAAGTTGTATAGGTCAGCCACTAACTGCAGATCCCCTGCTAAGGCTAAAGCGCCTCCGATCAACCCAAATACAATGATTGTCCTGTAAGGCGTCCTAGTTTTCGGGTGAACCTTGTAGAACCATTTAGGTAGCAGCTTGTACCGACCCATTGAGAAGACGATCCTTGACACACCTATGACACCCGT
>JAUQYT010000220.1 GCA_030587605.1 Candidatus Njordarchaeum guaymasense | reverse complement strand
GTCGTTGTCTTGGTCCAAGTGCTCGTTGTTGAAGTCTGCAGAATTCTAATGGTGTCAACCAAGGTCGTAGTAAAGCTACCATACGTCGGCTTCGTCTGCGATACCACTCCTGTAGAGTAGGTAGCAGTACCGCTGCTAGTGCCAGACATCGTGGCCGTTGTCGTGACTGTGGTAGCTGAGCTAGTAGTTGTGCTTGCTGATGAGACGAAGCCTACGGTCGTTGTAGTTGTCCAAGGTCCTGAGGGGATGATTATCTTTCCGATCTTGTTTCCGACTTCTTCTGTAAAGAAAACGCTGAACGTTCCAATGTGGTTGATTGGCAATGTTGCCAAACCTCCCCCACATTGAGATTGCCAGAGTCTGGGAGTCAGCGCTATTCCGTGTGGCTTTGAAGCAGTTGTGGGCACAACCCATTCTTGGAAGAGGTTGTCGCCAGGAAGATATCTTCCAATCCTGTTGTCTGCACTTTCAGTGAACCATAAGCTTCCGTCAGTATCGTTCTTGATGTAGAAGGGTTCACTGCCGGGAGAATGTACTGGAACAGGAACCTCAGTTATGACACCTGTCCAAGGATTGAGCTTCGCTATTCTATCTCCAAGCTTCTGCGTGAACCACACAGAACTCTCTTCTGCAACCGTGATTCCCCAAGGCATTCCTCTAGTCGAATACTCGACAACTTCTCCAGTCTCCGAGTTGAGCCTGCCTATCTTATCTATTCCAGACATGGTGAACCAGATGTAAGTCTGCACTTCTAGGAATGTCGCGTTGTACGGTCTGTACCAGCAGTTCGGGTCCACTGCTATGTCGGTTGGGTAGCTATTGGGAGTGGGCAATGCGTACTCGATGAACCTCCACGCGTAATTCGGGATATAGAAAAGCCTCCCAATCCTGTTTGCCTGATATTCTGTAAACCAAACACTTCCATTGTAGGGATCTAATGCGAGGTTCAAGGGCCCACTGCTCGGAGTCGGAATGGTCCACTCGTACATCGCGCCAGTTGCCAGATCGACCCGTCCGATCCTGTTTCGTACAAACTCTGTAAACCACACAAACCTCTCATTATGCAAGGGAGTGTTAAACGCTGGAAACGAACCATGAGCCACTGATAGTAGGGTCATGTTGCCGAGAGCGACATCTCTAGGCTCAGAGGTTGGCCCATCCGTACCGGGAATGGAGAATTCTGTATAGGTGATGTTGTATACGGTGTTCAGCAGGCATTGCCCAGTGCCCATGAATCCTATTCTTCCGACATGCTTCTCAGCAAACACGACGTAGCTGCTGTTTCTGGCGGCCTCTATTCCAAATGGGCCTCTTGTGCCAGGGTAGTCAGTTGGCAGGGCCTTCTCAATAATAATGACTGCCGCTGCTCTCTCCGAGACAAGCATGGCAAGGAGAAACGTAAATGAAAGAGCGAGTAGTAGTCGTCTCAGCGTGCGCTTTCCGGCTATTCGGCTTGAGATTCGACCGGATAGCATCAAGGCGCTGAAGAAGGCTATATTGAAGCCTAGAAGATACCAAATCGGCTCCAAACGTATCACAGAAGTAAGGGTATACCTTTGGATAGGCTATATAATGTTAACGACACGTCCCATGTAATTTTCATGGCGTCTTTATAGAAGATTAATCGCCATCTTGCAATCGTCGTCCTATGGGCTACGCAATTGTAGCATAGTCCGTCCATGGGAAGGGGTGGCCTATCCACTCTACCCTTTCTTCTGCTCTTAGCAAGAGGGCGGAAGGCCTCATGCAAGCCCCTTGAAAGGAAAATCTTGATATCGCCATTCCAAGCTCAGAAATAGCGTTTCGAAAACTTCACCCGTTTGACGACTGGCTTGATGATAGTGTTCCATCGGAAACAGAGGTGAGACTCATCGAAGCTTCTTCTGAATGGACAATCCTTTAAATACGGCTCAAATGATTCTTCAAGGGGATCGAAAATGAATAGGCACTTTCTCGTGGCAATGGTAGCACTTCTCAGCTTGGTCGTTGTCTCAAACATATCGGTGATTAGGACTACCGAGGCGCAACCCTTCATGGCTGTGTGGTTTGAAGCCTTCGACGGCTTGACTGCTTTCGATGACTTTGCAGGCCCGCTATCTGATCATTGGACAATTTACCGCGGAAGCCCTGAGATCAGGGCTGCAGGAGGCAGAGGCTCGGTCCTCAGTATGACTCATCCGCTCGAGGGAGGAGAACTAGGCGCCTTCAAGGACGGGGCTTCAACCGGACTGTACTTGTCAAACCCGGCGACAGGAAACTTCGCCGACGGAATGATCGAGTTTGACATTTACTTCGAAACAGTGCGAGAGAGCGGAGCCAGCGCTATGCTCACTTTTCGAATGCAAAGCGACGACACCTACTACGCCCTTAGAGTTACAAGCACTAGGGATTGGACATGCTACTTTGCTAGGTATTTTGGATGCGGAAACTGGCGGATCATTGGCACACAATCAGGCCTGGGTGTCTTTCCAACGCAGGCTTGGTCGCATGTCATAGTCACAGCCGGCGGCCCGAGATTCCAAGCCTACAAGGACGGAGTACTCATCTGCGAAGCCGTGGACGAGACTTGGCAAAAAGGATTCTGGGGCGGGATAGGACTTCAGAACAACTACTATGGTTCTTCCTTCTACATCGACAACTTCAGAATTCCAGAAGGATTCCAATGGACGACATATAGAGGATCTCCTGGCCGAAACACTTCCTCAGGTAGGTCAGCTCCATCAATGTTCTTTGACCATCCCAGCGAATTAGGCGACGGCGCTCCGTTTGCAGATGGTAACTGCTACTCGTCTTACATCTCAAGACCAGACATAAGATGCTTCACGAACGGGATCATAGAGTTCGATGTACTCTTCGACAATCCTGGAGGGCAGAAGGCTTTCGTCACATTCAGAATGCAGAGCGACACTGAATACTATGCTGTCAGGTTGACAAGCACAAATGATTGGGAATGCTATTTCCTCAAGCAGCATGGGTGGGGCAACTGGGAGATCATAGGGACACAGTCTGCGAAGGGAGTCATTCCTCTTCAAGCTTGGACGCATATCAAGATAGTAATCAATGGCGGACTATTCGAATGCTACCGAGACGGCTACCTGATTTGCTCGGCGTTTGACCAAACATGGTTGATCGGGACTTGGGGGGGTATCGGTTTCTACAGCGCATACAACAG
>JAUQYT010000199.1 GCA_030587605.1 Candidatus Njordarchaeum guaymasense | reverse complement strand
TTCAGCTAACAAGTCACCTATGCCTTCTCTCAATGCGATTTTCTTGGCTAACTTGGCAAAAGTTTCAGCGTCTCCCCATCTGAGATCTAAGCCATCCATGTCTTCCTTTGTCAAGATTCCTCTCTGGAAAAGTTCGGCAGCAAAACCGAGCACGTTTCCAGTCTGTATACCGCACAGCCCTAAGTCGTCAATGAGTGAAGTTAAGAACACGTTTTCCTCCGGTGTGAAGATTCCCAAGTTCGGGCCTAAGTATGCTTGAAGTTCGTAGTCCGGATTATCTGTTATTGCTCCCTTGAATGGTCCAGCTTTTACCATAGCCATTTTTAGGCATGTTGTTGGGCATCCGAAATCTCCCCATGACTGTTTTATCCACACTCTGTTCTCAAACTTGTCAACACCATAGCCTTTTTCGTCATGCCACTCTTCCTGCCAGTTTCGGACAGGCTCCGAGCTTGTTTTTGCGCCAACATCATAACCTGAGGATCCAGTTCCCCAGCGTCTCCATAACTCATTTTCATAAATGTCTCTACATACTACTTGTATTAGGCGCTCAACTCCTCTCATGTCAGCTGCTTTTGGTAAAGGACCAGTACCCTTAACAATAACCGCCTTAAGTTTCTTGGATCCCATGACTGCGCCATAACCGCCATAGCCTGCAGCATGCGTCCATTTTGCAGCAACCACGGCCGTTCGCACCTTGTTTTCTCCTGCCGGGCCGACATACAAGATTGACGGCTCTTTCCAATCTCCTTTTCGGGGAAAACGGGTTTTCAGAATCTCTCTACCTTCTTTTGTCAGGGATGTGAATGTTTGTTTCCCATCTTTGCCCCAGACGTGAGCAGCATTTCTAATCTCAACATTAGAGTCCTTGATAAACAAGTAGACAGGCTTTTCAGTTACTCCAGTAACGATAATACCATCATAACCTGCGCATCTCAGTTCAACACCAAACTCTCCCGCAACAGTTGAGCCGACCACTCCATTGCTTTGGGGAGACTTGCCCGAAACGCATATTCTTCCACCTGGGAAGAATCCCGTAAGCGGCCCCGTCAGGAATAGAAGGATGTTTTCAGGTCCTAGGGGATCAATGCTTCCCCATTCTCTACCTAGTCTATCCCAGAGAATCTTTGTTGCCAGTCCTCTGCCACCAACATAATCCTTCAAAACCTGCTCATCAAATGCTACCTCTTTGATTTTCTCTGTTGAAAGGTCGACTTCAAGGAACTTACCTGCATAGCCAAGAATCATAGAAACTCCTCCGCCTTTTCTCCATACATTTTGCCCGCCAAATCTCGCGTTGTTTCTTCTGGCGTACGTGCATAAAGCTTGTAGGATTGATTTCTCCTTGGCACCTTCTTCAAGACATTCCACTCGCCTTCTCGGCAAACCTTAACGCATTGAGGAGCACCATTACACAAATCGCAAATCAGAACATGCTTTTCTTCTGGGTGCATGTGCGGGATTCTGCCTGGGCAAGCATCAATACATTTGCCGCACACAGTGCAAGTCTCATTGTTCACCAGAACTGCGGCTGTCTCTCTGCTTACTGATAACGCCTTAACTGGGCAAGCCTTTACGCATGGATAATCTTCGCATTGGGCGCAGAAATGCGGAAAATCGACTCCAGGAACAAGCATGAATACCCTTATTCTTGATACTTCTGGCCAAATGCGTCTCTCATGGAAAAGTGAACATGCTACTTCGCATTTTCGGCAACCGCTACATCTCGAAAGCTCTCTTGCTATCCAGAATGGTTCTTTCTTCTTTGCCAAGCATTAGTCCCCCAAGAATCTGAGAGTTTCATATAAGAACTGCCTCAACTTAAACTTGCCGTCAGCGACTACAGAAAGAAAGAACATAGAATGACTGTTCTTAGACATAGCCAAAGAGGAGAACACGCATCTCTGTAAATCTCAGGCGACACTTTGGAAGATCGACAACCGACAAGTAGCTGAATTGGAGAACGACAAAAAAGAAGTCGAAAGACCGGTAGGTAAATAGATATAATAAGAACAAGAACACAACCTGATGGTAACCGTTGAAAGAATAGGGAGGGCGACGAATAGTGGTTTCGAAGAGTAAAATAGGGCTCGACCCGCAAGTGGCGGCCCTGCTGAAACAAATGGTCGAGATGAAGATACCGGAACTACACACTCTAGCACCAAAAGCAGCGAGAGAACTGTTTGACGGAGCCATCAAGATGGTCATGGGGAAGCCGGAAAAAGTATCAAAAGTCGAAGACCTGAAAATCCCTGGTCCAGCAGGCCAAATACCTATTAGGATATACACTCCCGAAGGTAAGGGACCCTTCCCGATCTTCGTGTACATTCACGGCGGAGGCTTCGTAATAGGCAATATACCCATGGGAGACAACTTGTGCAGGGCGATAGCCAATAGGACGTCCTGTGTCGTGGTGTCTGTTGAGTACCGTTTGGCTCCAGAGCACAAGTTTCCTGCAGCTGTAGACGACTCGTATGCAGCGATTAAATGGGTAGCAAGGAATCCAGCTCGCATCAATGGCGATCCCAGCCGCATCGCAGTAGGTGGAGACAGCGCTGGGGGAAACCTATCTGCGGTCGTTTCCCTAAGAGCACGCGATGAAGGTGAAGACTTCCCGATCTACCAAGTACTCATGTATCCAGCTACAGAATTAGATATGCATAGCACTGGTTCCTTAAATGAGTTTGCAGAAGGCTACTTCCTCACAGGGGCTGACATGATATGGTTCGGAGATCAGTACTTTGAGAAAGGTCAAAACCGCCGCGTTCCATACGCGTCCCCTTTGTTGGCTCCGGACTTAAGCGAGTTGCCACCCGCGCTCATAATAACGGCTGGATTTGACCCACTTAGGGATGAGGGGGAAGCCTACGGCGAACGACTGAAGAAATCTGGAGTTTCTGTGAAAGTCTCACGATACGCTGGTATGATTCACGGCTTTATATCAATGGACGGGGTAATCGGGAAGGCGAAGGACGCAATAAACGAAATTGCCACTAACCTCGGCGAAATATTCCAGAGCAAAAGCCAAAGAATGAAGAGAGGAGTCCATTAGTTTCCTCTTTGCTTAGCTCTCAAATCCGGAAAACCTGTCTCATCATCGCGCGTAATATTCATCGAGGCAGTAAGAACGGCGCCATCTCTTCTACTTGTAGGTGTAGAAGCCTTTCCCAGTTTTCCTGCCAAGCTCGCCTCTCTTGACCTTGTCAATGAGTTTCTGAGGCGGCTTGTTCCTAGGATCACCTGTCAGCTGATAGACCGACGTGCTAACTTCTAAAACCACGTCCAAGCCAGTCCAATCCATTAATGCGAACGGTCCAAGAGGCATTCCACTGAATATCGTCCATGCTTTGTCGAGGTCCTCGATATTGGCGTAGTCTCCATCCCACGTGTCCAAGTATTCCCTAACTATCGCCATATACACCCTGTTGAAGACGAGGCCGACGCGCTCTTTCTTGGCGACGAGGGGAAGACACCCGATGCTTTCGATCCACTTCTTCCCTTTCTCGAATGTCTCATCGCTTGTTTTGCTCCCCCTCATGATGTCAACCATTTTAACCCTTGGATAGAAATGCAAATTCAACACCTTGTCCTTTCGCCGTACAGCATCTTCGATTCTTGAGACAGGTATCGAAGAGCTGTTTGTGGCTATAATGGCGTGGGCGGGCGCAACCTTGTCGATTTCGGCGAAAACCTGTTTTTTCAGTTCTAGTTTCTCTGGCACCGCCTCGATAACGAGGCCCGTGTTCTCCAAGGCGTCCGAAAGTTTGTTGTGGTAGGCCACAGCTCCTAGACGTTCTTTATCTTGACTCAACTTCATTACATGAGTAATGAATTTTCTTCCCTCATCTAATGCTGAAGGATTCACGTCGTATACACGGAGATTATAACCGTATGGGACGATTTGGGCAGTGATGTTCCGGCCCATGAATCCCGCCCCTATGATGCTTACATTCTTGATTTCAGTAGCCATGTTGTCTTCTCACCAGACTCATCATTCCACTAGGGAAGTGCCAGGGCCACTTTTATGTCATCTGCAATCATCTTTCTCTTCGATTTCTCAATAAGGTAGCTTTTCCCTGTCTGTAAGTATGATGGGAAAACCCTGAGTTGCCTGTAGGAATATTTGTTGCTCCTGATCTTATACGTAGAGCCACCGGGGATTATTCTTTTTCCAGTATTCTTTTTGGCGATGATGTTCATTGCCTTTATAGCAGTGTCTCCCATAAGCAGAACAGTCCTGATTTTTGGGAAAAGATCTATTTCCTTCTCCAATATCCGAAGACAGCAATTCTCTATTGTTTCTGGAGATATAGAATACGCAGTTTTTGCACACTTTATAGCCGTCGTAACATACACTCCGAGACTAAGCACATCTTTCATAGAAGAAACATTGAAACCAGCATCACTGAAGGCCTGTAAAGTCGTTTGTAAGTAAGAAGGATTATTTTCTGCATAAAAGTAATCACCTGTATTTTCAGGTGGAGCTTCTGAAATCATTATTGCCCTAATCTTCTCAGGTTCAATCTCGATACCTGGAACTGCATAGCGATCCTTGTTTACATCCAAACATGGGAAGTCGACGCATTCTACAGACTTGCTAGGGCGCATCTTTTTTCCCACCATTGATATTGTTCTTCAACAATATGTTTGGCCTTTACTTATTTTGGCTATTAATTCTTCTGCTTCAGATCTTGGAGCTTGTAGACACGATGCATTGCGCTACGTTGCCACTGCGTGATTCTGTCCATCTGGTTACTTCAACTTTACCATTGCGCGCGCCAAGAGAACCGGGAAGCTACATGATAGGCACACAACGTAGCTACGGCGCAAGCGCCAAGCAAATCGCAGCAAGGATGCGGAGAGGTGCCTATTGCTTTTTCTGCTCTTATACAATTACCTGGTGAGTTGCACGTGAACACACGGTGACTCGGCCCTATGGCCAGAAGCTCCAATTGCCGACATATAGCATTGCAGATACGCCAATGACTACTAGGATTAGTCCAGTAGGTCCACTGACTTTCAGTTTCAGAAGAGTGTGTTCGAACTTACCCATTCCGCCGATACCAAGCGCCAGATAAATCAACCCCACAATGACGAGAAGCCATCCTATGAACAAGGTTGCGCCGCCTCCTTATCTCACCTTTATGGAAATAACTCATGATATATAAGCATTGTATTGCTCATTCCACTGAGGGAGAATGGAAAGAAAAGAGGAAAAAAAGAAGAGAATCTATTGACTTACCTCTAATTCCCTTACATCTGTGAGCCAGTTCTACCAGCACCCCCAAGTCTCCAAAGCAGCAAGGTCATCGAACATCTGTTTTAAATATCGGTTCCTGTATTTTGTTATCTACGCGCGGCAAAGGGGTAAGAAGAAAAAATGGCAGAGTATGGACGTGGAATAAAAGCGGGACTTCTCACAGGAATAATCTACGGTGTCATATGGAGCCTGATTGTCTACTTTGGTCTCCCGGCGCTACTTGGACTGCCCATATCTAATCCCGAGATCGCAGCCTTCTGGAGCGGGCTTGCACTCCCCCTGTTCGTGGGGGAACTTATCTGGTGCGTTATACTTGGATTGATCGTTGGTTTGATCGTTGGATTACTTGGAGGCAGCTTACCAAAATCGTCGATGGTCGGAGGCATAATCGCAGGAATCATCTACTGGGTAATATTGTTTATCTCGGACTTCGTTCTCATTGGCGCGGTCTTTACAATAGGCCTCTATACAATCGTTGAGTTCATCGTTACAATCTTTGCATTCGGAATATTGTTCGGAATCTTCTGGAAAATGTTCGCTAAGAAGTAGACGACATGTATCAATGCGTGAAGAGCATGTACTCTTCACAAAAATCCTTTTTTTAGGCCACTTCCCTTTCAGAATGATGGATCTAATTTTATCAGTTGTCACCTTCCGGTTTCAAGACAAGCTCTCTTGCGACGCTTCATAAGCTCTTGATA
>JAUQYT010000191.1 GCA_030587605.1 Candidatus Njordarchaeum guaymasense | reverse complement strand
TTTTTCTACTTACATCATCAAACTTGTCTAAAGCCACACTTATTCCAAGCTCCTGTGCTATGGCGGGAAGATGTAAGACTGAATTTGTTGATCCGCCAAGGGCAACATCGACAACCATTGCATTCTTGAAGGCTTCTTCAGTCATTATGCTTGATGGCAGAATGTTCTGTTTCAAAAGCGTCATGATTCTTCTTCCAGACTCTTCCGCCAGTCCTAGCTTGCTCAGCTCCGTTGCATGCGTGGCCGCACATTTTGGCAGCGACATTCCCAAGGCTTCGGCAAGACATGCCATGGTGTTTGCTGTAAATAGTCCTGCGCACGATCCGGGACCTGGGCAGGCACATTGCTCCAACTCATAGAGATCTTCTTTCGATATCCGTCCTTTCAGGAATCCTCCAACGGCTTCGTCTACTGTCATCACATCGACCGGATGCCCGCGAAATCTGCCAGGCATCATGGGGCCTCCAGTAAGGATGATGGAAGGAATGTTGAGTCTACCTGTCGCCATCAGATGAGCAGGCACGATCTTGTCGCATGATGAGATGAGAACCATAGCGTCAAACGAGTGACTTCTGATCATTGCCTCAACGGAATCAGCGATTATTTCTCGACTCGCGAGTGAGTACTTCATACCTTCGTGACCCATCGCGAGTCCATCGCAGACACCTATTGTGTTAAACTCAAAGGGAGTTCCCCCGGCAGCTCTCACGCCTTTCTTAGCAGCTTCAGCTAGTTTCCTCAGGTGAATATGCCCTGGAACGATTTCATTCCAAGAGTTCACTACAGCTATGAAGGGCCGTTTCATGTCGCGGTTCGACAATCCCAAGGACCTCAGAAGAGCCCTATGGGCAGTTCGCTCTACTCCGTCTTTGATGGAACTACTGCGAAGTCTCATTTTCAAACCTCCTAGCGTATTTATTTGTCAACCCCTCTCTTAGCTCGATTACGAGCAAGCGATAACCGTTGACGATGGGCACACAGACCTCATGACGCATTCCCTTTGAGCAAACAGCATACGTCTGTCCCCTAATGACGTTGCTTTCGTAAGGTGAGTGCCATGGTTCTCATGGTGGACGCTGCCTCCCCAGATATTTCCAAGCTGCCTTCTTGCTTATAGGCAGGGCAGCCAAGGCGAAAGAGAATTGAGTTCCATCGCGAAGAATGAGGCGGGGGGCAACGGAAATAGATGCAACAACGACACAGACAGAGTAAAAGGAGGTGAATTGGATGGAGGATAGTTTCGACAGCACCTACATCATCAAGAAAGAGCGATACAAAGAGTTCATCGCTGACGCGCACAAGCTTGCATTAACCGCCTATACCGTTCCGGCATTCATCTGGCCTGAACTGTACAAAATGATAAACATTGAGAGGGACATCGCCATGCGCGTAGTGTGGAAACCCGAAACGACTGTTAGGCAAATCAAAGACTTCGACAGGACATGGTTCTTGGAAAAATACTAGAGCGAATACTAGACGTCACAACAGTGACCGCAGCCCAGAAGACTAAATTCCAGACGTAATACGGTGGGACTGCTGTACTGCTAGCATAGTCGTTGAGGCATTCCTGAGTAGATCTGTTTCGGTCGATTTGCGTAAAGAAATAGTCCGAGAGATTTTGGAAAGGTCACTGAGAAAATCTCTTCCTACTGGAACAGAAACTTGTCTGTCTCCGTCACAGGCGACGCAGCGGATAATAGAGAGAACCCGCTCTCGAATCTTTCATGTCATCTTGTCGAGTTTTTGCATTACGTTCAATGCGTAGAATGTGTCTTCAAGCGTGGATATTCCCCACTCAGATCTGGCGAACCCACCATTCTGGTTGCGGCACCTCATCACAAAATCTGCAGTTTCTTCAGGGTATCTGCATTTCTTCCCCATCAGATCAAGAGCTGAGATTCCGCAGTAAACCTGTTCCATGTGAGGTGGAGAATTTTGAAGGGTGAGGGTGAAGCCTCCTGAAGGCCTTTCACATGATCTAACATAGGACAAGGTTTCTCCAAGAGATTTGACAGGATAGCCAAGGTTGTGAAGTGAGGCTACCGCATGATACGTCGAATTTATGTCAGACAGGCCGTATGCACCAAAACCACCATCAGTGTTTCGACAGGTAAGTAACCAATGAACGGTCTTTTCTTTGTCTATTCGGATGTCGAGCATGTTTATGAGTTGAGTGACCATAAAGGTTCCTTTAAACCCGGACACCGCTTCCACGTGGGCGTTTGTAGTTCCAAAGCCATCTTGAGAGCGATTATGGGAAACAATAAAGTCTTCGAGGACACCACTAGGGTCAGGGTTCTCTCCACAGATTTCCAGAGCCTTCGCAAGATAATAATGGGAATAAATGCCAACTGCGACAAAACTAAGCAACCAATCAATCGTCTTTTGAATCTGTGGCGGTTGAAGCTTCAATAGATTCACGATTGCTAGGCCGTGGTATGTATCTTGAGCGTTTGAGTAATCATTTCGACAGAAGTTGTATCCCCCGTCCTTGTTCTGTCTAGTAAATACGTAGTGCACGACATCTTCGATCCAACTCTGTGTAGAGCTTTCTTTAGAATGGTCTAGTCCTGTTCTCTCCAAAGCTAGTGACCGCCCTGAATTGTACGCATTGGAACCCTGCCTGCAGTAGCGCTATCAACCTGAAATCGTGAAACGAGCAGTTAAAGGCGAGCTTAGGCGCCATTACGAAAAGGAAAGCAAACTAGCGACTGGTTCTTCGGCCGCGAAGTCGGGCACACAGCGCGTAGAGGAGTGTGAGCTAGCTGTGTCCTATTGCAGGGTGCGGTACGTATGGCGCCTCCAGGCCGCGAATATGATCGGAGTTAAGACGCACACTCAGTGCTTCAACTTCTATCAGCAGTTTATTTGTGCTAACCACTCAGGTTATGATTCAGTTTCCATACTATGGTTGAGACTAGCCCAAGAGAAACGATTGGGTGCTGCTGACCTGAACAGAGCAAGTTGGGTAGGTTTAGATGAAAGAATATCAACGTTTCTTGACACCAGGTTTCACACCTTTCAACCCTTTGGAATTAGCGACAGAAACCGAGAAGATAGTAACTCGGGTAGGCCCGAAAGGACTGGAGAGGAAATATCTAGGCATTTACTCTGCACCTGTCTATGCGGGAATTGCCACAGGCTATGCTGTAGGCTGCTGTCTACGTTGCATCTACTGTTGGAGCAACTGGTCCAGAGATTTTCCAGAAAAATTCGGTGAATTTTACAGTCCGGAGGAGGCCGCTCAAAGACTCTTTGAAGCCGCCAAGCAAGGTATCACCGTTCGTGGATGGGAGCGATTCAAGCCTCTCAAGGTCAGCAAGCTTAGAGTCTCTGGATCTGAGCCTACTCTAGGAAGAGAACACCTGCTTAAGCTGTTAGAACACGTAGGAGCATCAGGTTATCCGTTCTATTTGGAAACAAATGGCATACTATTGGGCGCGGATAGAGATTATGTCAGGAAGCTATCAAAATTCTCGAAATTCATTTACGTGAGAATTTCCTTCAAAGCAGCAACACCAGAGAGCTTTACCCAAAGGACAGGAGCTATCGGAGAATACTATGCGCTTCCATTCAAGGCGCTCAAGTATCTTCTAGAC